>NZ_JBPAOH010000106.1:0-27522 GCF_050875635.1 Tolypothrix sp. VBCCA 56010 | reverse complement strand
GGGGGAGTATTTTAGCGGTCGAAGGGGGAGTATTTTAGCGGTCGAAGGGGGAGTATTTTAGCGGTCGAAGGGGGAGTATTTTAGCGGTCGAAGGGGGAGTATTTTAGCGGTCGAAGGGGGAGTATTTTAGCGGGTGCAATTAGCCGTTAAGATAAATTCTCTTGCCAAATTTATCAAAAATATTCAATTGTTAATTAAATAAAATATAAAAAGCTAAGGTTTCTTCTTAACCTTCTTTTTTACGAACCCGATAAAAGCTGCATCGACTTCCTTCGGTTTACCATTTTTCGCAGCATAATCATAAAACTGCTGTTCGAGCGCATATTTGCACCACCCAGTTCCAGCATTTGCAATCAGAATTTGGGCATTTTCTATCGCTACTTCCGATATCTCAAAAAGTCGCTTGTTATCAGATGCGAGGACAACTTCACCAGATGTTCTTACCAATTCTGGTTTATGTTTGCGTGGTGAACTTTTGCGAACCACAGCGGGGGAGCAGGGTAAAACTGTAATTCCACCGTTAATGTACTCAAACTTAAACGTTGGGTACACAACCTGAACTTTCTCTAGGGCTATTTTGAAATATTTCTTAAAGTCCTTACTGTTACTATACCCCGTTCCAAACTGATTGAGCAATGCTCCCCACGGTGCAAATTGAGGTTTGTTCTTTTGTTGACAAGCGTAAGCACGTAAAGTTGCCCACGAGTATACATCAATCGCTAGCGGAGAGTTGTGCAAAGCGCGTAATGCCCGTATGTCCAATGGTACAGGATTTTCTGTAATCGCCTGATAAAACTTGTCTGTAAGTTCAATAATACCGCCACTTTCGAGCAGTGAGGTTTTATCCTTTTCTTCCCAAAAAACGACTGTACGCTCGGCGATCGCTAAATTAAGATAAGACTGGTAACGCTTGCCTTCAATTTCTCCCCAATGCTGAAATGAAATTTTGGCATTCAGTAACCGATTCGCTTGGTCTTTGACCCGAAAGGAATCACTGCACTTTCCCCCTCTGTCAGGGTCTAACCCCAACTTTCGTAAGAAATCTGAGAAGGTATCACCCAATCTAATTATCTTACTATGAGTTCGTAGCGCTTCGACGGTTAACCAAAAGATTATCAATCTGGGAATTGTGCCGTATGGGTAGCCAATCGAGCGACTGTTTTCAATATCCCACCCTGGCTGAATGACTAAACCGTAATTACCATTTCGTCTTTGCCAAACTGGTACGTTACCTGGGTCACGATGGGGTAAGGTCGCTTGAACCAGTTCTCTGGGGGTAAAAGTGATTTCAGTTGAGAGCAACGGTGTTGAGCGAATCAACTCAGATGCTTTCTCAATTCGCTTGACGACTCCTGATTTTGGCGGCATTTTCAAGTCCTTATTTTCGCACAATTACCAAGGGAGGGGGAAAGGGGAAAGGGAAAAAGGGTAAAGGGATGGAGTTATTTAAGACACGCATAAAATTTTTTCTTTTCCTTTCCCCCACATGGGTAACAGCGACCCCACTTTTTAAGTGGTCTTAAGAAGGAAGGGGCTGCAATCAGGAATCCATTTTCTTTCCCCTTTACCCCTTCCCCTTTACCCCTCTTCATGAAGTTAAAGCCTCTGACTGGCTTTGCCAAGCAGAGGCTTTATTTTGTTTCTGAAAACAAGGTTTTATCTTCTCCCTAGCTACCCAATACCAAATGAATATGAGGCTTTTCAAGCATAAACATTTTTGGGTGATGTGCTGTGTCTAAACTATAATTTATGAAGTGATGCTTTGAAGGTTGTTTGTAGTGGTTAATTCCTTAGAAACCCGCAGGACAATTAGAGAACAAAGCAAAGCTAATCGGTTAATGCAATTTTCATATTTTCCACTTTTTCACCCATACAAGGCTGTAGGTAGACGGTTTAACCATCTTGTCCTGATGGCAAATAAGGTTTATCAAAAATTCGTATTTCACCAATAGTGCTGAAAATTCCTTTGAATTTTAGGGGGTTTTTTCCCAAATAAAGAAAATCCGAATAGTACCGGGGTGACGATTGCGGAATACCATCTTGGTCTATGAAGTTTATCCGCTTTACGACTTCACAGATAGCCGATACCTGTCGCTGTAAATCTTTGTACCATCCAGCTTCGGTGCGATTTAAAAGCAGTATTGCAGATGTAATATTCTCTGCTTGGTATTCTGCGATCGCCTTATCGAAAAACTGCTGCGCCATCAAACGCACTTCGGCAGAACCATAAGGCGGATTAATGTACAGATTACCACTCCACGGCTGCGTCAAACCGTCATCTTCTTTGGTATAATATAGTGTCGCCTGAATCCACGACTGCGCTACTTCGTTACTGGCTGGGTCGAGGTCTATGGTTCCCAGAACCTGGCGTACCATGTCGATGTACAGCGGTGGCGTGTAGTATTCTACACTGCTATCGGGGTCGCCCAAGACATTCCTAACCACGATTCCGCGTGTTTCTGCCCGTCTGATCAGGGCAGCAATCCTTCGTTCGGTATTTTTGATGTCGCGTTTGAGTTCAGTGATTTTCCTGCCGCGTGCGATCGCAGCCCGGACAGCTTTCAAATTAACACTGGACACGTACTGCGTTTTCGCCCCATTCGATAGCTTACCCTGTCTGGTTCGTAACCGCCAATACTGCGTTTGCCCTTTTACGAGGGTGGCTTGCTTCCGCTCCAGCCAGACATCGAACAGGCACAACCCCTGTGTCTCAAGTTGAGCAATCTTCTTGTGAGCGGATCTGACACGATTCAGAAGGTCAGGCAATTTGGTGATTTGGGTTGGCAGAACAGTTCCTGTTTATACGAGTTGCTCACCCACTATACGGTTGCGGTAGTTGAACAATTTATGATTATTAAAATCAAAAAACTACACATCAAGCAAAAATTTAACAGGGTTAAAGTCTTAATGCTAGAGAAGCTAACACGCAGTGCCATACGACTAAATGGTTCCATTAAAGGTTTTGGAATCGGGACTCTACCCTTTTAGGCACTTCTTTCTATGCCATAAATTCTTGAATTTAGTACCAAATTTATGAAAATCTTTATACTTAGCTGTAAATAGGAACTATGTAAATTTATGTTAAAACTAAATTCAATTGTTTAGCTATAACTTGATGGCAGATATCTCTTTACAAATCCTTCATAAGAAATTTATTCAATCTTATTGAAGATGGTCAAATTTTATACTGATTTATCATGTCTACAATGTGAATAGGTAAATGTCATAATTGAGACTTTTCCTATGGCGGTAACTTCTGACGATGTATACATAGATTATTTAAACCAAATTGAAATTTATCTTCAAGGACATAAACAAAAGTTAGGTTCCAGTTGTTCTGCTCTTGATAAAGCAATTACGAAGGTACAAGATTTGAAAAACTTATCGAATGAGTTGGATCAATGTTATAACCATCTATATAAAAAGGATACTATGTGATGTGTCTAAGGATAAAATTCAGAGATTAGCATAATCATTTCTCTGAATTTTTCTTTTCTATATCGTCAATAATTGTCTTAATCATATCGTTAACTTCCATTGCAGTTTCTACTGATAAATCATGATTGGCTTTTTTATCGATGTATTTGAGAGCATCAATATATATCGTTACTTCTCCTATTTGATAATTTTGATTATGCGGCAAATTTTCACTTTCAAGTGATAACAATTTCCCGCGTTGCATAGAACGTATTAGGAAATTTATATAGTTATTTATCCCTTGACTAAAAGCTAGAGTATTTTGATTACTAAAAACCTCATCCGCATTATATTTTGTTCCTAAGCGATTATTTAGGCTTTCTTGCACTAGGGTCTTTTGTTCTTGCTGTAACCATTCTTCTGCTTGCTTTTCAACTTCCCGTTGTTCTAGCAAAGTTCCCACTTGGTCTTCACAGTAACTTTTTAGTTTATCTAAAATAGAACGTATCTTATCATCTTCAACTTGTTCACGAATATGGTTCAAGTTAATTGTTAGTAATTCAAAAGCTGTATTTGATTTATTGGGATCTAGAAATTTAATAGAGTAGACTTCTTGTAATCTTTGAATCTTAAATCTTAATTGTCTAATTTCTGTTTGTTGTTTTTCTATTAAAGAATTAAAACGCTTTTCATTAATATCATAAGCGTCTTTAAGATTCTTAGCTGAGGCTGCATATTGTTTTTCTAATGCATCTATTTGCTGTTTATGAAAATTTGATATCCAGACAATAGTACCTCCTAGAGGAATACCAACAGAAGTAAATATTGTGATCCAATCTTTGAAAGTAAGATTAGGCGATGCTTCACTAGCAGAGTCTTTAGCCGCTAGAAAAATATAAAAAAAGAAGGTAGAGCCACTCATTAATATATTTCTTGTAATACTTCTGTGTAATTAGCTGACAAGTCAGTAATATTTTTTGATGCTAAATGTATTTGAGCTAGGGGACAATATAATAACCTAAGTCAAATAATATGACTGTGTTTATATTTAGCATAATTCCACCTGTAATAGGGTGACAGCTTATCTAGCTTTACACCTTCAAAGGTATTACCGCTCCCGTTGCTGGTCGTCCCGGCGCTTTGGCGGTTGCGAACCAGGTGACTCAGCAGAAGGTCGCCGATTTCGCTGTGCAGAGGGTTCAGGTGGCGGCACAGGCGTTGCCAAACCCAGTTTATCAAGTCGGCGCTCCTGAAGATAAGCTTGCTGCTGGTCAGGAGGAAGTTTCGCCGCTTGTCGTCGTCGGTCATTTTCAAAGTTTTTCGCTGCCGTCAACGCTTTCCCATTATTCAAGTAGGGATAAATCGCCTTCTTCAAATAAACGTTTTGATGGTCAACCGAGGGCAGAGAAATTGTCAGCGGACTGGTTGCCCGGATGACATTATATATCTGGGTATTACTAAATCCAGCCATCCGCAGCCGCAACGCAATTTCAACATCGGTGTTCGGATGCAGAACACCATCTTTACCTAACGCACGCTGTCGGCGATGCAGCTCCCGCAGGTATTCTAGTTTACACTTATTCCAGGTTCCCTCGTCTTTCTGGAAGTTAAGATAAGCCCAAGCTGCCATCCGCAGTTGCTGGGCGCTGTTTTTAGAGGTGTGCGCTGCCTGAATCACCGCAGCGACGCTAGCAGCATCCAAGTCGCCCACAGCTTCCAGGTTTGCAGGCGGCAAATGCGCTGTACTGGAGTCAATTTTTGGATCGTGATGTTGATGTGGATTGTTTTGTGCCTGAAGCCACTGGAAATAACTACTATTGTGCAAAGGTGCTTTTGCACTTTTGGACAATTGTGTTTGAATTGAGCGTGTATCGCCGCTGTGAGATACGTTTGGGGTAGCAGAAGTGTTTTTATCAGGGGCATTACCAGAGGCGGGGCGGGGATTGTCCCGATGTCTCCCATCCTCTGGTTGTCGCCTGGGCTGCGATGCAGCGTCAGCGCCACCCTTATTTCGTTCCTTGCCGGCATCTTTGATTTGCTGCCACTGCTCGATGACTTTTCGCTGATCCAGGTCTTTTTCTTTCGACGCTGGTGCTTGGACAGATTCTGCTTTTTGTGGCTGGTTTACAGATTGCTGCACTTTCGCTAGGTGTCGCTGCTGCCGTTGAGCGATCGCCTCCAACACATCAGGTTGCTGCAACAGTTTCATGATGGTACGATCTACATAATCTTCGGTATGCCCTGCCTTGCGTTTCGCTAAATCGGGGCTGCCATGCCTGAGAGCGTGCCGCAGCGCATCTTCATTTGAATAGCCCAGACGCTTAATCATGTGCTTTAGCACTGCCCAGTCCGTTTTACTGTAATCGTTACTGGTACGACGCTGCCAGAATCGGTCGAACAAAGTATCGAACATTTTCAAAGCGCGTTGCTGCTGATAATGCGTTGCTGGGTTATTGCTAAGTTGTTCCCGCACCGCCGCTGCTTTTTCTATCTTCTCCCGCTCGATAGCGGCTGCTGCCCTAGCACGCTCAACCCACTGTTCGCCATTGGGGGTGTACAACCCAGTTGATTCTACCAGCTTCACATAGGGATACTTGCCCGTATAGGCATGGCGATGTTTCTCTTTCCGGTTGGTGAACCCGACCAGCCTACCATAATGCTGATAGCTAGCGCTTGCCGGATCGCCCCCATATTCCTTTGTCAGCAGTCGTGCTAATTGGGTTGCTGTCTCCTTTTCAACAGCTTCACGGCTCACCCGAATCCAAGCTTGGCAGTTTTTATGGGATGTCTCCACGACCACAGCAGGGGTAATGCCTCTAGCTTTCAAGTCTTCAATCGTCACTTCCTCGATGTCGTCTACCAGGAAGACTCCCTGCTGTTTGCCGTCAGTTGTCGGTGCTAGGCGGATAAAGATTTCCTTACCGTTAGCATTCTCCCCTTTCAGCGCATCGATAATCGGTGTCTTTCCGGTTTTGGGGTCGTACTTGAGGATTTCTGCTTTTGTCAAAAACCCGTTATTTTGCCATTGCTGCCGCAAAGATTCCATCCGCTCAATCTTCTCGGTCTCTTCATTGCGCGTGCCGATGCCAATATCAAATCTGCCATCTCCACCCATTGCCTCTAATTGGCGGTTAACATTGTGCCAGGTCAGATATTTCATGGTTCGGGGTGGCTGTGGCGGTTCTGTACCATCACCCCCACCACTACGCTGCTGCTGTTCTCGCTCAGGTTTTGATTCAGTTGATGTTGGTGCAGAAGTTGCTAACTGCGGTTCGTCCTTCATCGTTATCTGGGGCGAAGTTGCCGAATCCTCTGATTGTCGCACAAGGGTAGGCGCAATCACCTCTCGTGTCTGGGCTGCCAAATCTTTGATATCGGGTTGTTTAGCATCGGGGGTGTTGTCTTGTTCCTGGGCTAGAAGTTGTTTCTGCGCTTCTCGTCGGGCAATTCGCTCTTCTCGGTGTTTCTGTTTCCATGCCTCCCTCGCTTGCTCGTTCCGCAATTCTGCCTGCGCCCGTTCCATGTCTGCGTTCAACTGTTTAATATCATCGTTGCGTTCAGTGACACTCGTAGATGCCCCCCGGCGGCGCTTCTGGGTCGCGGCTCTCCCTTCATGCAGCGTCGGCGCTCGGTCGATACCCTGCGCTTCATAACTGCGGTGGTCTACCCGTATTTCGTATCCACCCCGTTCTAGGTATTTATTCAGGTGGTGCGCCCATTGTTCCCGCCAGTTCTCTAACAGCGCATCACTGTTCCAGTCCCGGTTTTTCTGCCCGAATCCCTTCTCATTAATAGAGCGCATCGTCAGCAGAACGTGGGCGTGCGGGTTGTTTTTATACTTCCCCTCAAAGGAGTGATAAGCGATGTCTGCCACCATACCACGCCAGACAAACTCTTTCTGCACATAGTCCCGTGTCACTGCCACCTTTTCGTCATTAGTCAAGCAGTTTGGGAAGCAAAGGACGATTTCACGGGCTAATTGAGAATCTTTGCGACGCTCGACTTTTTCAACTTCTGCCCACAACCGTTGCCGATCGCTTATCCATTCTGGAGCGTTTGCCGGACTCATCATTTCACATAAATACACATCCCGCTTGCGGGTGAAATCGTAGATTTTTCCAGTCTCGTCATCCCGTTGCTTAGTGGCAGTCCGATAGGCGTAAGCCGGGGTCATCGCATGTCCTTTGCTGCGACTAAGAACCTTCGCCTCTATCCGAAAATACCCAAGTTTCGCCACGATACTCTTACGTTAACCCCTGATGCTGTAAGGTATGATGAGATCCTAGCGAAAATCTGGCGATGCAGCAATTTTTTCTCCGCACGGCGATGCCTGCGCTGCTGTGGTTCGGGTGAGTCCAGAGAGGGTGTCCCTCTTTGGCGCGGTTACGTTGGGTTGAACAAACAGCCGAACTTGCGAGGTTGTTTGTTCAAAGCGTAGCGTCCCAATGTATAACTGCGCTCTTCCCACGCTGGGGCTGGTCGAGTCTGCTTGAGTTTGGTATATGGGGTCAGAGCGAGGACAGGGGTAGTATACCATACAATCGTTGCCAAAATATGTGCATCAATGTCACACACGATAAAATAAAAATAAAATCCACAGGGGGGCAGTGAGAGAAAAATGGGGGTCAAGCGACTTCAGCAAACGGTGGATCAGGTGGCAGCTCTCAAGGCTGAAATCGACAGGTTGCGTAAACAGGAAAAACGAGAAAGTCAGAAAGTTATCGGTCGTAAGTACCGCTTGATGGGGGAAATCCTGGATGAATGGCTAGATATGGCTGAGAATCAGGAGTTTTTGGGAGATTTGAATCTTAAAGCGTTGAAATCAGAGTTTAAAAAAGCCCTAAGTTCTAATCTTGTTTATAACTATGACCGGGAAATCTTTGGTCTTCCCCTAGAAATGACTCCACGGGAAATTGAAACCCGGAAGCTGATTATTAAGGGGCGAATTCTGCAACAATGGTTAAAGTGGGAACGTGTCTTACAACAGGATTTTAAACAAGCGCTTGATGAATATCTTACCCGCGATGCTGAACGGGCGTTATTTGGGTTAAATTCGCTGGATAATAAATCTGATTCGGGAACTGCCAATTTTCAAGATGATGACATTTTAAGCCAACAGCAGGGAAACCAGAAGCTGATTCTCATGGGAAGATTGTTAGATCGCTGGGTAGCATCGGGGAAAGTGTCGGCTGAAGTTTATCAGGAAGGACTGGAAAAGATTACAAAATATGACAGCGATCGCTTGTTGTTCGGGTTAACCCCTCGGCTGAATGTTACGGATATGAAGGGGAAGAAGAAAACAGGGACTAAGGCTAATGATAAAGCTGAAGATAAAACCATTGCTACAAGCGAACAAAAGCAACTGGATCAACAGCAGTCGTTAGAATCTCAAGCTGTTATGGATACTATGTCTGACGGTAAAGAAGTAAGCGCAAGGGAACAAGAATCGGTCAAGTTGGGTAAAATACAGCAAGAGGAACTAGAAACTTCAACAGCACGACAACCCACAAGTAACTTAGTATCAGAAAAAACAACGTCACCAAAACAACCGCAAAAAAGCGGGGATTCCTCGAAAAAACGATTGAAGACTAAGGATGTGACGAAAGAAGAATTTTTTATGTAGGCTGGGGGGCTAAAAAGCTTGCTCTGGTTCTGCCTGCATATCAGCGTTACAATTATCTGTAAAACATTTAAGTTTAAGTTCTCGTCCTCCCCAGGTGTTTGCACCACAAACGGGACAGGTGAATTTTACTCTTGTCGGCTTGACTTTTTCTAATGTGAAGAGGGGGTTAGCTTTCCAGGGGAAATGTTCATGGGTAATATCTTTCAAAACAGCGGTAAATTTACCATCTGGATCTAGGTAATGCCGAACACGATAGCCTGTTTTCTTTCCACCCGGTTCTCCTGTGTCTGATGGTATTAATCCCAAGGATTCCAGCTTTTCGGCAAGTTCGGCATTGACGTAACCGGGACGGCTGGGAATACCGTTTTCATGCTGCCATAAGCAGACCATTTGCCTTAACAAAACTTCAATAATTCGGTTATCACCGCGTTGTAAAAGTTCAGGGTTTAATCCGATTTCGTGTGATATAATGCTTGGTGTTTTACTCCATCGCTTGGGGGCAAAAAATCCCCATGATTTCCCTCTTGCGCTGAAACTCAATATGCAAGCGGGAAGTTCATCTTTGAAGAGTTTGAAATTAAGATACTCGTAGGCAAGCTGAAGAGAGTGCAATACTTCTTCGGTAGGGGTTACTTCTACTGTTGGCGGTTGGGATGGTTCTATTTCAAGAACAAGTGCTGCCTCTGTCATGATAAACTCTTGCTTTTTATTTATTTAGTTTTGTACAAACCAAAATAAGTGTTATTTATCTTAATTTTTTATCAAATATGTTTGATAAAGCAAGGATTTATGACGTTGGATTATGCACGTTGTGGCGTATTTTAGCGCTGGTCTTCATTAAATGCAACGTGAAATGGTGCATTTAATCAAACGGTGAGTAGATGTAGTGGAAAGATTGCTTTACAGCCGTATTTTACAGAATATCTTGTTTGATAAAATTTGTAGAGTTAAATTTTTTAATGGTTTCTTGCCATGCTGCATCTGTAGGGGCTGGAATCACGCCTAAGCGATGAAAAATTGTTAGTTGGTAGTCCCGCGCTCCCCTGCAAAGATGAGTCTCCGGCTTACCCGCTTGCCGTGGATGGTGGCATATTTGAGATGCTTCACATATAACCTGTTGCATAAGCTTTGATGTTAATTGTGGATTTGGATGTCTGCCGTGTTCATCAGTACGGAAAGGGCAGGTGACACATTTAGCTGGCATCACTAGGTAATTTTGTACGTTCTGCACCATTCCTTTTACCCTTGATACAATTGCTGTTTGAATGAGGAAATGTAATCTGGAAAATTCTTAAAAGATGCCATTGGCACTTACTTTCTTATGAACAATTAAATCCTAACGAAGATAGAACATAAATAATTTTTTCCAAAAAATCTGTCATTTGAGCAGTTGCCGCTTCACTCATTACATAAGTAGATGGATTATCATTTACGTTATTCATGATAACCCGATCAATTTTTTTTGCATGTAATACGAGTTGCTCTACTAAATAGCGAAGATGTGTTTTATTAAGAGGTTCACCGCTGGATGTGATCAAGATTGCTTTTGACCACCAATCCTTAGTTTTATCCTGTTCTATAAGGCATTTGCGAATGTCGTAACCTTCGCCTATATAAAGCAGGTTTCTTTTTTCACTTTCTCCACAGAGAAGGTAAACACCGGGGCGCTGCGCTTCTTCTCGGTCTAAGGCTTTTGCAATTTTTTCTCTATTAAAAACCAGGATATGCCCAGTCCACATAAAAGGGATTGTGGCAACCACCATACTTTCAGTATCTTCATCAACGAAAGATAGTTTAATCCCTTTTGACTCTTCGATAAACTTCGATACTGGAATCATTTTTTCCATATAATTTTCTTTCTTTAAAATTTAAACTTCTATTTATTTAATTTTGTAATTTCATTTTCAGCACTCTTCTAAATGCCCTGATACCTTCAATTTCTTTTCGCCACTGGTAAATGTGCCGAACCAAAATTGACCAACAAAAGTTTGCCCTTCAAGGTTTAACCGCTCCATTACAAGGCTAAAATTTCTAAGCCCACATTGTTTATTAATGTCGAAATCAGCTAAGTTATAACAACCTTTGTATGCCTTGGTTCCGGCTATAGAAGCCATCACAATTTCAAAGTAATCTAATAACTTTTCAACTTCCGTTTTGGTACACTCATCATTTTCAATATCATCTATGATGCGTTTCATTAGCATTTTTTGCATAGTGGTGTTCTTTCATGTGATTAGTTTTGTAATGGTGAGGGTAAGGGGCTACGGTTGTAGCAATGACAGCCCCTTTGATTTCAAAAATTAAAATTTTGATTATTTAAGGCGGTGAAGAAACAAGGCAGCTTTATGAAGATTCACGGCAGTTTCTAATAGCTGATCAAGGTCGATAATCGCTCCTATAGCGGCATTTGTATTTCCTCCTTTTACAGTTAAATATTGCGTAGCCTCGTCTATACGCTCTATCGCATTGTAGAGAATGCCTTCCAGGGCAGTTAAGTTTGCTCGGATCGCCGTTTCTTTCGTAATAAATTGATCCATAAAATCCTTTCGATACTAAAAATTTAGTCGTTACGGGCGGTCTTTTATTCACAATCAAACCAACGCATAACCGTTGCCAACAAATGATTGTAATCTCCTGCTGTTGCCTCTTGCCGAAAAGCTGTTAGCTCTTCATTTGATAAACCAGCCTTTCTTGCAGCACGCTGGCAGATTCCAAGAATTATAAATGCGTTGCTATCATTGGCAGTTAGTTTCACGGTGATATGTGGGTATTTTGGTGACATTTTTTTGTTCCTTTAAGCGTTGGTAGTTAGGCGTTTTTGTGCAATATTGAAATAATTTGCATCTTTCTCGATGGCGATAAAACCTCGTCCGTTCTGTCTGGCGGCGATCGCTGTAGAGCCGGAACCTGCAAACGGGTCTAGAATTAGATCGCTTGGTTTGGTGTAGGCTTTGATGAGTTCGCTTAATGCTTCGGTTGGTTTTTGGGTGGGGTGTAGTTTGTTACCTGTATATTTCCACGCCAAAACATCACGGGGAACATGACTAGGTTTAGTAGGGTTGCCCTTCACCAGCAAATAGGCGTTTTCATGGCAAAACTGGGTAAACGATTGGCTGGAACTGTAACTTTTACTGAAAACAAAATGTCCCACAGGTCTAAATCCGGCACGCTTCCAGACGTGCATGAAGCGATCCACTTTGTGCCAACCGTAGAAAGATATGCAGAAGCTGTTTTCCTTTAAGACGCGGTACATCTCGCTAAATGCTGGATATAGCCAACGGTCGTTATCATCATTTGGTAGAGTGCGCCCATCCCTAGATTCATAACGCGCCATATACGGCGGATCGGTCAGAATGAAATCAACGCTTGCCGCTGGCAAGGTTTGCATGACTTCGATGCAATCTCCCTGTATAAGCTGGTTCTCTAATTTGGGTGTCTGAACAGATATATTTGCGTTTAATTGTTCTTCAAGTCGGCGATAATTGGCATTCAATTTGTCAATTTTTGCAATGAGTTCGGAAATAGTTACCGCGAATTGAGTAAAGTCTTCTTTGTGTTGAGTGGGATTGTCAGATAGTTGCATGACTTTAAACTTTCAGAAAATTCGGTTATAAATGTGGGTAAGGGGTGGGCTGCCGTGAAGCGGTGGCAGCCCGTCTTAAATCAAGCGCACAAATAACAGCGATGCCGCTTCATTTTTCCTAGACAAAAACGGACAACCTTGGCATTTTGAGGCGGTTGATCTGTTTGGTTCCAATCGCATGTCGTCAAGAACCGCCTCAAAATGCTCCGAGATCATCGTTTTTAGTGAGGATTTTGTAGAAGGTTGTCCGTTTTTGTCCGGGTTCATCCCAACCCCTGATAATGGCTCTATTTGAGGAGAAACGTTAAAAGTAATTCCCCAATCTGGGTGGCGTGAGCCTTCGAGGATACAAAAATTAGTGTTATGCAAATTTTTGATATATGCTAAGGCTTGCTCGTAACTGCACCAACTGAACGTAATCGATTCAATTTGCAGAAAGTCGTTATTAGTATACAGAGCAACAACAGCGTATTCTTGCGCTCCGTCTCCGCTAGTGGCATCATTTAGAAATAAAAGGTTTCCTAATTTGAATCCAGTACAGCCCGTCCAGGTGTGAGCCGTTAGTTTTTCAGCTAGTTGTTCGGGGCTGGATACTTCGTTTATCGTCCAAGTTCTTTTGTTATGAAGCATGAGATGTTTCCTTTCTTTTTTCTCGCTCATGCTTCTGTGCCGCCACATCCGACGACGGCTGGGCAAGCCCGGAGCGCGGGGGAGGCTCCGTCTGCACGGAACGCAGCAATGAGCGGAGTGTAGGAAGATGGAGTACCCGTGCTCCGCCGTAGGGAAGGCTTGAGCAGACGGCGGCGCGTGTGGCTGCACATCAATAATTTTGTGCGTTAGCACTCCGTATTCTTCTTTTCTCAAAGCCTGTGGTCAAAATGTAAGGTAAATAACCACAGCAGGGCGAAGAGAAAAAAGGATTATTCCGCTTAAGATTGGGACAAATAAAATTAGAGTAATTTATTAGTTAAGTTGATTCTAAAAGATTGTTCTAGGATTTTCTTAGTTACAATAGCCGTTCATAAAACTTACTAATAATTAGTTTTCAGTGAAAGTTAATTAAACTTTGAAAATAGTGGACAAGCGAGAAATTATTGGCTTTCTCAAAGGTGCGCTGATGAATCTGAACAATCTGTGTGTCAGTATAGTAGCTATTACCCAAAGCATCAAGATGCGGAGAATAGCATTGATTACAGGGCGTAAAGGACTGTTCCAGAAAATTCCCCAGTGGACAATCTCATGAGCCTTATGGGACAGGGGAACGGTATCAATAACCGGAATTTCACGTTTGAGGTTACGATAGGTCAAGTGATGGCATACGTTACTTCTGTGCCACGGGAGGAGAACACAACGATGCTGTGTCATCCGCTGACAGAAAGTAGATTTCTTTGCCCACCGAGATGATTGTAAATATTGATAATATTCTTTTGAATATTTCATAAAATCACTTTTATAAGAACAAGTGGTTTAGCAACTTATAGTGCAAAATTCCAATATTTCACAAATCTTGAGTAAACAAAAATGGAACCCCTACAAGGTGCAAAGAGAAGAGATTTTATGCTAGTGCTTTGATGGTATCACTTATGTTGATTGTGCTGGTCAGCATCCTTTTTTTATGAAGATGTTCCCGTTACTAAAGTCTGCCCAAACCATGTTGCAAATACTGGCAGCCTGCATTGAAGATTTAGTTAAAGTCTAAATTATATTCAATCAAAAGATAAAGATATCGGATTGTAATTGTTGAAATTATCGAAATTAGTAATTGCATCTCGATAAAAAGTAACGCAAGTTGCCTCAAATATCGCTCGATTTATCAGCGTCACCCGTCTGGATACTCCTTCAGATGGTCTTTTTTTATGTCTCATATTGGGCTTTCGCTGTTGATTTCATCGCTTCAATCAGAGTGATTGTAAATTTTGAGGATTTTAACCATGCAAGTACATATTGGTTTTGGCTTCGCTGTAGAGCTTTTCGTAATTATTTTTTCTTTCTACTGCTGGCTTTTCTACACACCTGCATCTTCTTCCCTGCTTGCCGTTTCAACGACACCGGAGACTTCTCCCCCTATTGGTAACATTCATAAACCACAAAAGGAGAAGAGAGAAAAAGCGGAAGAAAAGGATGTTCAAGACGTACCCCATGCTGGACAGATTCAATATGATTTAACGGAAACTGTCGAGCATTTAACCCTTAATGAAGCGCGAAAGGTTGCCTCAAAACTCAAGGAGTTAAAGGTTATCAATGATGACACTAACTTGCGAGGTAAGGGCATCAATAAGGCGTTTCTAATTCAACTGATTCAAAGCTGTGTCCCTTCAGAACGAGACACGGTAGCTTTCAGTTTGTCGCAAGTCTTGGGGAGAACAATTGCATAAGACTTTATGTATTGCTCCTTATGTTCGATGCAGGTTGCCTTTGAAAAGATTCAAGGCGAACATCCTTCGATTATAGCGGCGAAAATGTATTTAGGGTTAGCGATTGAATATGCAAATAGATACCATCAAAAACAATGGAGCATCTATTGGAATACCGCTAAAACTTCGACTAAAAAAGCGCTTCGACAGGAATTGAAAAGTCTGGCTTTTGATGCGTATACGGCGTTTCTGAAAGCTACCGATTGCCTCAATGCCTATGTTGAAGTCGTACAAGCTTGTCAGCCTGTTCCCCCTGTTCCTCGATGGTGGGATGAGATGCTGGTTAGCTTATATCTCGCGCACGATGCTATGAGAAAAGAACACGGGCAAGAGATTTCAAGTAAACAGTTAAGTCTTTTTGAAGAGCATGATTTGCCCTTTCTGTAGATGTGAATTTGATTTAGCGGATTCTCCCATAGAATGTCCCGCTTGCGGCTATGAAATGCCTGATATGGATGCCACTGAGTCAGAAGAGGTTTTCTCCTTGATTCAAACCGAAGAGAAAGTCTTAAAAGTCGTCGAGGGCTATCAATCAGGGAATGTGTTTTTTGGCTCTTTTGATGAGTGCTTCGCATTGATGTTAGCACTTGATGTTCCTATTTGAAAATACTGAGGTTTTCACCATGAACATGCAACTTAATGCAAGGGAAATAGCAACCATCCTGGCATCGCTGCGGTTGTTTCAACAGCAAGCAGGGAATGTTGATATAGCAGAAATGTTTCCCGACCATTTTATTGATGTTTCTCCTCTCTCTTCGGTCGAAATTGATGACTTGTGTGAAGCTATCAATCTTGCCGAAATAGGAGAACTTGATTATGTAACCCACGATTTTGTCCGGGCTGATTGTTCAATTCATGGGGCGATGTTGAGTGATAACGATTGCGATATCATCATAGCCGAAGTGAAAAGATTATGGGCATCAGGACAATTTCATCACACAGGCGTTTACTGGATTGCTAACAGTCTCGCAGCAAATGGCATGATTCATCCGACCTTGCCTTAATTTTAAGCAGATACACTGGAAATCCAGAGGGAAGTGTGCCAAACATGCACGTTCAAACTTTCCTCTGGTTTCTGGTGGTATCGTCTGCTATCATAGATGGCATTCAGGGCAAAGACTGGCATTTACTTAAATAATCAGAAATGGTGTAATATAACCTAACTGCGTTGTTACTCAGTTTTTAAAGAAGCAAATGATACGTCGGCTTCGGTTGGTTGTAGCTGCTTTGATTGGTTTTCTTGCCGCTGCGAGTGAACCAATTTTGAAAAAAACACTTTCGGTTCTTCTGAGCGGTGTTTTAGGTTTGAATTCACTCACTTTTAATGGATACCTGACAAGTCACGCACAAGCCAACGCTGCTGTATCTCCACAAAGTAGTGAGTTGATAACTAACAAAATTGTTGAAAGCAAAGGAATATCTAGCAACGAGGGAAACAATATTGACACAAGCAATAGTGAAAAATCGTCACTTGAACTAGATTCAACGACTTTTACTGACTTTAAGAAAAAGGTCGCAGTTTGTCTTCCATTTGTTGGTTGTACTGAAGATGTCATCAAACGTGGGGCTAACGAAGTTGTTAAAAACCAGTTGCGTTCCTTCTTTAAGGATGAAATTCCGATTGTAGGGACGGAGCATAAGTTTTACCCCAAAAACAAGGAACTCCCCGGCAAGCCGTTTTCACCAAAAACGCTCTACCTGATTTCTTTGAAAGATTCTGATGTTTTGCCACCAAGTGACTACGAAATTCCAGCCCACTTTTATTGCACTAAAGTCTATACCTTAAATGGTTCGGGGAACCGCTACGTTCTAGCCAAGCTTGATGGCAAAATGGCAAAAGCTTTGAGTACTTTGTACCAGCGTGCAAGCAGAGCAGGGGTTCCTATTCAAGATGTACAGGTTTTATCTTGGAGTATGCAAGCTGGAGTTCCCTATAGCAGTCTTCCTCAAAACTCTCAAGCTTTAGTTGACAAGCTTATTCCCGAATACAGGGATAAAATGGATGTCAGTTTTTATGACAAAACTATAAACCTCTGGAGTCAAATTTCCCGCCAAACATCATTACCTTCATTTGACCAAGTTCTTAACGATATGGGTGATATTGGTAATTTCGCTCAGTCTTTGTTGAAAGCAAGACAAGAAGTTTTAAGGACGAATTTTAGCTATCACCCCCTAGCTGATGCTTTTGTTATTCCAAAGGATGCAAATCTTGCCGGGGGCACTTCTGAAACATCGTGGAGCAAAGTACACGAGCAGGTTTATATGCGTTTTATTGCTCCTAGCGGTGCATTAAATGATGGAGTTATCCAAGTCAGAGTTCTGGAGTCTTCTTCTAAAAATAAATCTGCTATTAAAGAACAAAAAATTGCACAGATAGCTCAAGCAATACCGTTACCAGCACCAATTCCCATTCCACATCCAGGGATTATTTTAGGTGGCATTTTGGTCGGTACTTTAATATATATAATTTCTCAATCTGTAGCGATTCCTGAATCCACTGGACACCAAGCGCTAACTTCAACCCTGACGATGAGCCGTACAGGAGATGGAGGTGGAGGTGATCGAAGACCACCTCGCGATCTGTGCAATAAAGCAGTAAAAATTTTGACTCAATACGAAAGACTGGCGAAAAAATTTGGTGTAAACTTAGGAGATAGACGGCTTGCGGAATTAAATCGCTTGCGCGACGCAGGACAAATTACAATTAATCAAATACCTGGTACTTTACGTGGAGAATTTCCAACAGGTAATTTTGGTGAAATGACACTACAGCAGATTCGTGATTTGTGTGGTATGTAGCATTCTATAACTATTTTTTTAGGATACAGGAGATGAGCTTATATCCTGAGTTAAACCATTTGACGTTGAAAGAGCTAATTGAATACTTTCAAGGGCAGCCTTTAGAAGGGGAAGATGCATCAACATATTATTTAGAGGTAGCCCTTTTAATCAAAAACCAGGGGGATGCGGGTGTTGACTATTTATACAAAGCAATAGACGCAGCCGAGCCAGACAGACTAAGAGGAATTATTTTTGCGCTTTCTGAGTCTCCTGTAGATAAAGACAAACTGCGTCCTTTGCTAATCAATTATCTTCACCACCAGCAGCCGATGATTGTTGCAGAAGTAATTGATGGTCTGCGTAAACTAGGAGAAAAAGATGCTGTAGAACAAGTTTTGGCAATGTTGGAACATTCCTCTCCATACGTTAGAGGTAGTGTTCTCCGGTTTGTGGCTCGTTTATACCCTGATAAAGCATTACCGCTATTGCTGGATAAACTTAAAGACTCACATTTTATTGTGAGAGAAAATGCTGCTGATGAGCTAGGTGATTTGGGTATAGTCTCGGCAATCCCTTATTTACGCGCGATTTTACTAGATGCTCATCCTGATGTTCGGCAGGCTGCACAGACCGCAATTCAGATGCTATCAAGCATTAAGCAATGAACCAAAATGTTAATTTTTATACAGCGGCTCCTTCTGTTATGAAGTACAGTCTCTCCCCCTCCACACTCCCTTCTCCTCGACCCTTTCAGCACTAAACATGTACCTCACAATAGCGGGAACTGCTGTAGATAAAAACACGAGAGTGTTTAGCTTTCATAAGGACACATTTACCGCCGCCGCCGATAAAGCTTTGTTACATATTCATGCTGAAGCTAAAAGTGATTGCCAAAAATCTTATTGCAATTTTTATTTATTTTTTCTTAATTAAAAGAATTAATTCTTCACCTCAATATTTTCAGGGATAACGTTTCACGTCCGCGCTCGTCCACGCATTCAAAGAACATTTTCAGTCAGGTGGTCAATTTTCTACGATCATTGAGGCAAGGGAGTTTGCTTCGCGTTACCTGGGACAGTCGGTTAAGTTTGGTTCCCCACTCACCAAACAAGTCGATGAAGCGGTTGAAGCAGCGTTAGTCCGGGTTGCCCAGGATATTGTGACTGGTGCAGATACTCCTCAGTCAGCTTACCACCACTTGGTCGCATTGCACGATCGCCAACCTGCCCTCAATGTTCGCTCTAGCACCAGTGTTGCCCAGCAAGCTTACAGTACACCGCTACCAATTGCTTATCTGGCTTTGGTTAGTGCGAAAGTCACCCCTGAGAAAACCGTGTACGAACCAAGTGCAGGACATGGGGCATTATTGCTGGGAACTACCCCTGAAAATGTTACTGTTAATGAACTCAATGCAGCACGGGCAGCGGATTTGAGAGCGCAGGGATATACGGTGACTTCTCAAGACGCATCCGTTTATTTACCTGAGAAGTTGCATGATGTGGTGATTATGAACCCACCGTTTGGTACGGTGGAGTCAGTACCAGGGCAACTTAGACGGTTTCGGTTTGGGCAATTTCAGACCACCCAAATTGACCACGCAATCGCTCTTAAAAGTTTGCTTGCGATGAAACCAGACGGGCAAGGAGTGCTGATTTTAGGTGGTAAACTGGGGGTTGATGAAGATAGTCGCAGCGATCGCTACAACAGTCGGGAAAGTCGGGGCTTTTACTGGACGCTGTATCAACACTTCAACGTGGTTGACCATTTTTCTGTTTTTGGGAATCTCTACCGTAAACAAGGAGCAGGATTTCCGATTGATGTGATTGTCATTGATGGCAAGGGAAAGTCCGAGCGTCCTTTACCTGCGGTATACGTACCACGTATTTACAAAACTTTTGACGAGTTGGGGGAATATCTCGATGACTTTGTACGAGCCGAATCCCAACGTGCTGAAGTTGAACGTGTGGGCACCACCGGAGTCGGAGCGGGTATTTACGGTGTTAGTGCCGAGGGAGGAAACCCAGTTGAACCAGAACCGTTATCTGACGCTGTTGACGCTGCGGCTCGATTGGCTGATACAGCAATGGATGGAATCGGTGCAGACATCGGTATCGGAGACGCATCATCTGATGAAGAAAATGACCCGCGAGTTCTCGATTTACCAAAAAAGACCGATATTACCGATGATACCACACTCGACAGCGATTCATCAATGGCGCAACGCCTGGACGCGGTTTCTCGTCTACGAGAGCGACATTATGCTAATGCGGCTGCAATTGCTGCCGATTTCGTTTCCGGTACAAGTGGAGACGGACGGGGAACGGATAGAGAGTCTGCTGGGGATGTTTCAGACCCCGGACGTGCAACCGAATCTGGAGGAGTGGCTGATGGAGACAATCAATCCCCTCCTGCGGTAGAACAACCGAAACAGCTTGCCTACCAGCCAAAAAGTAAGGCACGGGCAATTGGGACATTGGTTCCGACGAATATGCAAACAGGTGTAACTCAAGCTCTACTTAAGTTAGAGCGGCAGGTGGGGGAACTTGATGCCTATGTCGCTGACTGTCTTGCTTACGGGACGACTGAGGAACTGCATCGCTATTTTAGCGCCGAACAAGTGGATGCGATCGCTCTTTCCGTATCGAACTTAGAAAAAGGCAGCGGATTTATTTTAGGAGACCAAACTGGCATCGGCAAGGGTCGGGTGGTAGCGGCAATGATTCGCTATGCTAATGTAACGGGACGAACACCGCTTTTTGTCACCAAAGATACACCGCTTTATGCGGATATGGTGCGTGATTTGCGGGATATTGGGATGCCTGGGTTCAACCCGTTGGTCACGAATCCGGATTTGACTTTGCCTTTACCGGATGGACGGGTGTTGAAAACCAACAGCAAACACCATCGGGAAGTGATGCAGGCTTTGCAGTCATCGGGGCAGTTGGGCAGATATGATGCCATTTTTACCACCTACTCGCAATTACAGACGGTGAAAGGGCAGGAAACGGAACGCAGAGCCTTTTTACGGCAGTTTGCTCCCAATAGTTTGGTTATTCTAGACGAAAGCCACGAAGCTGGTGGTTCCACCAGCCTTGTCAAAAAACACGAGGCAGTTTCCAACCGAGCCGATTTTACACGGGAATTGGTGCGGCTGTCGCAGGGGGTGGTGTATTCTAGTGCGACGTATGCCAAAGACCCGCAGGTGATGGATTTATACTTCCGTACTGATATGCGTTTGGCACTGAGTAATATGGAAAACCTTACTTCGCTGGTGGCATCGGGGGGTGTGCCGTTACAGCAAACTTTAGCATCGATGCTGACTGAAGCTGGGCAATATGTGCGTCGGGAACGGTCGTTTGAGGGGGTGCGTTTTGACCCGGTGGTTGTGCCTGTAAACCACGACACGGCTGAAAATATCTCGCTGATTATGGCTTCGATTATGGAGTTTGACCGCTCGAAGCAGCAAGTGGTTAAGGGGATGGACAAGGAACTCAAAGCTGAGGCAAAAGCAGCTTTTGGCGATAATTCGACTGGTGGGGCTGGGGCAACCAGTACCAATTTTACCAGCATCATGCACAATGTAATTGACCAGATGCTGTTTGCCCTGAAAGCGGAAGAAACCGTGCAGGAAAGTTTGCGTCTGCTGCGGCAACCAGAGTCGGAGAAGCCTGTGCTGGCACTCTCGAATACAATGGGTAGTTTAATTGCTCGAGTTGCCGAGGTGCAGGAGTTGCGTCCGGGGGATGTGATGGATGTCGATTTTGGAGTTTTGTTGCATCGTTATTTGGAGCGCAGCCGGGATGTTATCATTGGTAATCCCTATGGGGAAAAATCCCGCCATCGGTTGACGGATGAGGAACTGGGGGTGGCAGCGACTGCGCGGTACGATGCCATCCGTGATTTAATTAATGAGACGGATTTTAGCGAGATTCCAGTAAGTCCGATTGATTACATCACGTTTCGTTTGAATCAGGAAGGCTACCGGGTGGGTGAAGTGACCGGACGGGAGCATATAGCGGTTTATAATGCTGATAATACAACGTTTTACCAGCGTCGGACGAACTCCGAGCGCAGCAAGGCAACGGCTGTGAGGACGGTTAAAGATTTTAATGACGGGCAAAGTGATGTAATTATTCTCAATCGTTCTGGTTCGACGGGGATTTCTCTTCATGCGTCTGAGCATTTTCCCGACCGGCGGCAACGGCATATGATTGTAGTGCAAGCAGAAGCTGATATTAACCAGTTTATGCAGATGTTGGGTAGGGTACACCGCACGGGGCAGGTTGTACCGCCGAATTTCACGTTGCTGATGGCAGATATCCCAGCGGAGAAGCGTCCAGGGGCTGTGTTGGCGCGAAAAATGGCTTCTTTGAATGCCAATACCACGGCAGCCCGTTCAGGGGCGTTTTCCCTAAGCCAAGTACCGGATTTTATGAACGAGTACGGGGATAAGGTGGTGACGGAAATTATGAGGGCATATCCAGATTTACACGAACGGCTTGATTTTCCTCTAGAAACAGCGGATGAGGTTTTATCCTCAGAGGACGCTATTCGCAAAGTGACAGGCAGGATTCCTCTATTGCCGATCGCTGCACAGTCAATGCTCTATGATGTGATTGAGCAGAAATACTTGGAGTTTGTGACGACACAGGAAGCGATGGGGGAGTCGATTCTGGAAGCCAGTACGCTCAATCTCGATGCGATTATTTTAGCACGGATGGAGGTGTTGCCTGCTGATGCTCGTAGCGATTCGCCGTTTACGGGTGCGGTTTATGCGGAGATTGTTGATGTGAAGGCTCCCCGTAAACCTTACACAACGCTACAAGTGGTAAATAAGCTGAGGCTTGCAGCGCAGTTGCCTGCGGTGACGGAGGTGACTCATGATACACCTGCGTCAATTTTACAAGCTTCGAGGGCGATCGCTTTATCAGATATTGCCCTTCTTAGGGAAGAAGCAAAGCGCTACAAATGGCAGATTACACCGGAAAGGGCTGCGGCTGTTGATGGTCAATTTTATCACGTTTCCACTATTTTAGGGGATTATCCGGTGGGGCAAGCGGTATGTCTGACCACCCAGAAGAATGATGTATTTTATGGGGTGGTGGCGGGTGTGAAGCATACGGGTGTCTCTAGTAGCCCTGTAGCTGCTTCTGCTTGGGAGATGCGGTTATTCTTGGCGGATTCTGTGCGGGAATTGTCTTTATCGCTGTCGCAAGTCAATACGGGCAAGGATAATGCTGTTGATTTAAAGGTGGCAAAAGAGACATCCTCTGGGATGGACATTTACGAGTTGTTCGACCATTGCCAGACTAGGACGCGGGAGAAACGGCAGATTTTTACGGGCAATCTGCTGAGGGCGTGGGAGAAGTTTCCGGGCAAGATGGTCAATTTTACGGATGTGCAGGGTAATATTCGCCAGGGGTTACTGACGCAACGGGGGTTTGATGCGTCAGCGGCATTGGAGCAAATGGGGGTGACGATGCCTACTATTGAGGATGCGTGGCGATTTTTGACGGAGCAGGGGGGGCAACTTAAAACGGCGGATAAGCATTTAACGATTAAGCCGGGACATTCCGGGACGTTTTTGTTGCAAACGCCGAAGGCTAAGGATTCTGGGGGTAAATATTATCTGGATGAGGAGTTGCTAGAAGCGGCTGGGGCGGAGTTTTACTCTGTGGGCGATCGCATGGAATGTTTGGTGGATAATGAAGCGTTATCAGCGGTGCTGGCTTTGATGATGCGGTCAAGGGGTTATGCTTTGGCAGCTTATGAACAACGGGAAGCAGCACGGGCGATGTTAGGCTGGGAATTGCCGTCTTTTACTGAGGTGGAGATGCCTGCACCTGCCCTGCCGGAGTCTCTCCCCGCGTCTACTTTAGTGTCGGTTGATACTTTCACCTCAGAAAAGATTGGACAGGACGAGACAGGTGCAGGGCAAGTATCGGGTGCGATCGCTCAGTCAGGATCTGAATGTAACGCAGAAGATGGGATAATTGATGGACAAAGCAAAGCGTCTGATGTGACGTATTCTGAGGTGTACACCTGGGCGTGTGCGGTGCGGGACTTAGGGTTAGACTCGGAGCAACGGCAGCGTCGTATTTCTGAACTAACAGATGCTTGTAATGCGAGAGAGCAGCCGGAACTTTCTGACTATGTGCGTCAACAAATGCAAGCCGACTTGGAACAATACCGTCCGTTCCTGGTACGGGGACAAGTGTTGCTTCAAACCGTGCGGTTGTTGATGGCGGAGGGAGGACAATTGGATATCTGGGGCGGTGTTACTTTCAAGCACAAACGCTACGACTGTACCCAGAAGGGGGATAATATTACTGTCCAGCAGCGGACTGGCAGCAAAACTGAGGTTATTCTGCAAGCTCACGGTGACGATATTCAACGGACAACTGTAAAAGCAAAAGATTTGGAACAGTTCACGGAATTAACCGAGGGATTGCAAGTTCATTATATACAACGAATTTCTGCTGAAAAGAAGAGATAGTTAATTGTTTTCTTCATCAGGATTCCTATAGATGAGCAAAGTAATTTCTAGTTTTCAAATTTGCTCACCTAAAAGGGCTACATTGGGAAGAAATTGACGAGGATTTGAGTATTGCCGGGATCTTGAATGGAGAGAAAGCCCCGGAGGCGCAAGTGCGGTTTATTTCTGATCCTGTTTGCCCGACACATCGACCAACACCGTGATAATTTTTGAGGCGAGAAACAGTAGAGTAGGGGAGTGGGGAAGCCCCCTTCATAAAAAGAAGGCTTCTCCGAACGAGCGTATCTAGTTACTCTAACAAGGAATCTATTTCATCTTGCTTATGAGGAAAATCCTTTAAGATAAAGTGATAGAAGAGATAGGCAACATCTTGTTCCGCTAAGTAGGGCAAAACTTCTACAAATTTGCTTCTCACATCTTGTTCAGACGCAGAAGAAATCCAGCTTTTAAGCCAATTGTGTAAATCAAATTCAGTTTGATTATTCATGAAAAAACAGCCTAAAGGGCATGTACGGTTAACACCGTTGGCTATTCAAAATTTACGAAAAGGGGAATGTTTCAGCGCACATAAAATCGAAGATAGGCGCCGATAGGATGAGATGAAATAGTAAGGTAGGGTATGGGGAAGCCCCCTAGAGAATAAGAGAGGGCTTCCTATTTCGGCATCAGCAACCGTTAATTAAAACGGGCCGGGATGTTGAGTAACCACTTCATCAACAATATCTCTTATTTGAGAGATTGTTTTCGCTTTTGAAATTCTCACCGCTATCTGGCTGATAACCGTAGAGTTATCTTTGGTTTGCATGAACATCGTCGGCTGCAAAACGGTGAAGTCCATACCGGACTCGTACAGTGCTTCTTCGATCGGACGCTTTGCCGCATGGTTACTCATCTTAGAGATCGATGGATGAATCGCACCCGAAAAAACGAACTTTTGCACACCAGCCGCTTTAGCCGCCTCGACCATCGCTACCCCTAATTCTGCCTCATTAGGCGCGAAGGCGGGGTTGATGTGGAATACATCGTCTACTTCACTGGTGGCAGCGCGAAGACTGTCTGAATCTTGGAGGTCGCCGATCGCCACCTCGTCCGCACCCTGCTGTCGCGCTGCTTCTGCCTTAGTTTCATTCCGTGCCAGCGCCCGCACTATCGCACCGCGCTGCTTTAGTTCAGGCACAACGAGGCTCGCATACTTATTCGCACTGTCCAAAAAGATAGTTTCAAAGACGCGAACGAGCAATGTGTTGCTTATGCAAACTAAACAGTTATCAGTTCAGTAGTTATGCGTAAATTTTCTGTATAATAGTTTAATAATGTAAATATACAAAAAATTTCTTCATATTATGACTAAAATACTCATAACGCATTATTTGACTGGAGCGGATGGGGTGATAGACGGAAATTTTCCGTCTATTAAATAGTTAGCCTTCGAGCGCTCAGTGATGCCAGTGGCAATTCAGAGCATATCTTGGCAAGAAAAAAACTCATTTAGAATTGTTGAAACGGCTCAATCAGTTGGTTAAGAGATAATTAATGCGAAGTGAAAACCAAGAGGACCCTTGGGCAATTCCACCGGATCTTACGCTGGATAACAAGGAGCTTAATGAAGTTGACAATCTTGTCAACAATGAGGCTCTGGGCTTTGATGCTCCCGTCAATATATTGCTTGCAGGAAACAGCGGAGATGGTAAAAGCACCTTAGCTAATGCGATGCTGGGTGTTGAACTAGCAGCGACAGGTACTGGCTTTCCCGTAACGAAGGGAATTCAGTGTTATGAATATCGAGACAAGCCTCTTACTCTATTTGATACTGAAGGTTTTGAAATCCTAGATGCGGAACGGACAGTTAGTGCAGTAAAGGAATTAATCGAATCTCGCCGAAAGCAGAAGGATAGTAAGCAGCATATTCACATAGTCTGGCTTTGTATTGCAGCTACATCACGGCGGCTACAACAGGTGCATATTGATCTGGTTCGCCTTTGCTCTAAACTTCAGGTTCCCGTTATTGTAGTCATTACAAAGTCTTATTTGAAGGACGATTCCTCTGAAGCTTTCTTGAAAGTGATTGGTGGTTCTTTGCCTGAAGCGGATAGCATTATTCCAGTGTTGGCGAAGGAAATATATTTTGGCAAGCTTCGTGTCGCACCTTTTGGGCTGGTTCAACTACTTGATGCAACCTTGAGTCTAATTCCTACAGCGTGTCAGGCGGCACTAAAGTTTTCTCAGGTTGCTGATTTTAACCGAAAACTAGAAGCCGCAACTAAAGTGGTCAACGTGACTGCACTTGGAGCAGTTGGTCTATCTTTTCCTGCTGCTTTTGTTCCCGGTGGTCATGCGGCATTGTTGGTTCCGCTTGAAATAAACATGATTCACCAGATCAATAGGGCACTGGGAATTAATCTTGAGAAACAAGGGCAAATAGCTGTTGCAAAAGGCACTCTGGGAATTGTCATGGCGACGGTAGGAGGGAAGTTGATTTTTACTGAAACGATGAAATTCATTCCTTTTGTAGGTCAAATCACTTCGACGCTGGTTGGCGGTACTATTGCGGGAACAGTCGTTAAGATATTTGGCACCGCATACATTGCCGCTGTGGGTGACATGGTTCGAGCGGGTACATCTCCAACAGCAGGTTCAATTATCGACGCGATCTCATCTGCCCTATCAACTCATCAGCATCAGATTGTGTCAGGTGCAACAGCGTTAATGGAAGAAGTGATTATGAAACAAAAACCATGACCTTGAACTCAATAGATGACACTATTAATGTGGTCATTATTGGCAATACTGGGGAAGGCAAAAGTACCTTAATCAACGCGGTACTCAATCTCAATATATCGATGACTGGCGTTGGCGATCCTGTCACTCAGGAGATATTTTCATACAAAGTACCCAGAAGCCAACTACGTCTTTTTGACACAAAAGGCTTTGAGGTTGAAGCTTCCCAAAACACAGTTGACGCAGTTACTCAATTCATTAACAAGTGTTCAAAAGATACGGATAGCAACAAAAGAATACATTCAGTAAACCAAAAAGTTTTCTCCTCAAGGCGATCGCTAACCAGCCATTGCGTAGTTTTAGGTGCTAGGTGATACTAAATATCTTAAAAGTACTTATGCTTCTCCAAGTTTGTTAAAAAGATGAAATGATGAAAGTAGTGTGTACTATCTTGAAGATAATTGACTCTTTCATTAGGACAATTGGCTCT
>NZ_JBPAOH010000105.1:0-27630 GCF_050875635.1 Tolypothrix sp. VBCCA 56010 | reverse complement strand
AGATTACCGGAAAGCTACGTGATACGGAAACGGTCATGCGTAGTTTGGAGGGGGGTGGTTGGAAAAGTGCCAATATTGGTAACTCGCTGGCTGCCTACCCTACTTCACGCACGGTTTTGAAGACCAACGGGGTTGGTGACAACCTCGTTGAGTTTAATGCTTTAGCTACCCTGTCAACTAATGTAACTTTTAATAATCCTAAAGCTTATAGAAAAGCTAAAAAGCAATTAGCTAGGTTACAACGGCAGAATATTGAGATAGGCAACGAAAAAAAAGAATTTCTACAGTCATGATTCAGCCTTTTTAACTTTGATAGTCCTTCTATACGAACAAATAAGGCAGGAAGTAGTGATAGTGAAGCCAATGATCGTAGAATGATTGATTTTCTAAGCTTTTCTCGCTTGAGGTAACTGACCATACCGCTCGATGTAGATTCTGGAGGCTTGGCGATCGCTATGCTGGCGAGAATGCCAACGTGAGCATAACGAGCGTTAGGAAGGCAGAGCCAGTAATCCCTAGTGTTCGCGGCCAGTTGTAGCGGATCAGTTCCCCAATCACTCTTTCCTGCTTGCCACCGTTCTCCAGTCGGTAATGACGCGGTATCTCTAGCGCCACGGTCACGACCAGCCCTACTAGCCCACAGACTGCATTCGCTAGAGCAATCCACAGTGGTATCGACACGGGACGGAAGAAAATCAGCACGATGGGTAAGAGAAAGCAAGCGAACCCTGGGACAATGACCGGAAGCGGTATTCGACTTAAATAGAACGTGTGATAAGCAACATAGTCATCCGATCCCACCTTGGCGAAAAGCGGGTAGACGACGAGTTGGACAAACCAGATCACACCAAGGTTATAGAGAGCGAGTAGGGTGCAGACCAATAAGAACCAGTGCGAGAAGTCCATGATTTCCTCCTTATCTAAAGTTTTGCAGCTTGAGCAAGCCGAGCATTCAGTCTACCCGATGCCCCATTCCGCATTTCCATCAAGGATTAATTTCTTGACTAAACCACTCTTGCTGCTCGTTTAAGCAGTATAAATATCGGTTTTGTGGATCGCCTTTTAATTCCAGGTGGTCTACTTGTACCGGATCAAGTAGCAATAGGCAGAAATTTGCCAAAGGCTGAGTCGGATCGGGTGGTGGTGGATTAAAAGCTGCTGGATCTTGAACTCTAGGTTTACCAGGATCAGCCCAAGCAAATTGTAACCGCGCATTATCACTTAGCTCTTGCCAAGTGGTGATGCGTGCTTTCTGGAAAACAGAGTCATAATTATCACATCCAACTAAAGTCAAGCTTCCACTGATGCGGAATTGTTCTCGCGTGTTGGGGAAGTACCAGCAAATTTCTGCCCAAGGTTGCTGCCGTATCTGGTCGATTTTTTCGCTGCGGGCATCGGTGATAAATTTTAACTGGTTGGTGTCTTCGAGAAAGCCGCGAAAGACAACGGTACGATTAGCGGGGCGATTATTTGCCCGAAGTGTTGCCAGTTGGAGGTAACGAGCATAAACAAGGTCGCGGTTGCGATGAAGCGCACGAGCCAGAGGCGATCGCCAAGGGGCAACAGACATAATAAAATTCAAACATAAAATTAAAACTTTACTGTAACTCAGTGCAGCCGTTGAGCTAGCGCAAATCGAAAAAAATTGCAATCTTTCGCGTTACATCTACTTGGCGTATAGTCATAATCTGTCGGAGAATAACCAACAATATTTGACTCATGGTTCGAGAACTTGAACTCAAACGCCTTTTGGCAAAGTTTCCAGAAACTGCCCCTGCTGCTAATCCAGTGTTTTTTAGAACTTATAGCCGTGCCTTAAAGGTCGGACAAAGAGAGACATGGGAACAAGTGTGCGATCGCACTCTCACGGGCTTAACCAATGTGGGAAAGCTACGCCCAGAAGACGCTGCTATACTCCAACAAATGCAGCAAAACTTAAAAGCGTTGCCCAGTGGACGCTGGCTGTGGGTCGGTGGTACAGACTGGATATCCAAGCCGAAAAACTTTTCTGGGGGTTATAATTGCACCTCCACCAACCTCGAAGACTGGAATGCTTTCGGATTGATGATGGATCTGGCTATGATGGGTTGCGTGCGATTCGTTGGCTAGAAACCTACACCCACAAGGGCTTTGGAGGATTAGCCGCAAGGTAATACCAATATGGTAAGAACCTTGACAACTTAATAGTCATGTTGGTGACACCAAAGAAGAAATTTTCAGAATAAAAGGATAGAAATATCCAATGATAAATCTGAAAACAATTAAAAACTTTGATGAAGTCCAACCCCCTAAGTGCAAGGGTGAAAGCACTTTCCCTACGGTAGCGACTAGCCATCAATCCGTAAAGCGGGAATGAACGGTGTTAAGAAATTAATCCAGATTTCGACACATCTAGCAAGAGAGTATGGTTAGCTTTGAGCAAATCTACGTTTGAATCATCGTCAGCATATAAAACAGCCTAGTGGATTAACAGGCTGTGCCAAAAGGCAAGGGGAGAGCAACCAAAATACAACCGTTCGGTTTGCACCGCTCGTAACCCCGGTGAACAGTAGAAACCTAACCTCTCAATCAATGACTATTAGGAACGAAGTAACCACATAGATTCTCTCAGGAGGTCGAATACCTGAGTAGGTGCTAACCGGAAGTCCCTATGTGGCGAGATTGAGTCAAAAGCAAATGCCTACAGTAATGCGTAGGATACGCTGACAGACTCACGGTAATCAGATATGTATAGGTACAAGTAGCAATGAAAACGACTAAAACGAGTTTTAAGACTACGGTGGTATGGAACAAAATCAACTGGAAGAAAATTCAGAGGATAGTGTTCAAGTTGCAAAAGCGCATATACAAAGCTGTTCAACGTGGTGATGTCAAAGCAATGCGACGACTCCAAAAAACTTTGATGAAATCCTGGTATGCAAAGCTATTAGCTACGCGAAAAGTAACCCAAGATAATCAAGGCAAGAAAACAGCAGGGGTAGACGGGGTAAAATCCCTCGGATACGAAAGTCGTCTGAGACTAGCAAAGAATCTAAACTTGAATGGGAAGGTTAAGCCAACCCGTAAAGTATCGATTCCAAAATTAGGAACAGACGAAAAACGACCTCTAGGAATCCCGACAATGGAAGACCGGGCAAAACAAGCACTCGCAAAGTTAGCCTTAGAACCACAATGGGAATCCAAATTTGAGCCTAATAGTTACGGGTTTAGACCGGGACGTGCAGTACACGACGCAATTGAAGCTATATATACGGCTTTACATGGTAAAGCTAAATATGTACTAGATGCAAATATATCTAAGTGTTTCGACAATATTAATCATCAAAAGCTACTTGAAAAGCTTAATACATACCCATCAATGAGACGGTTAACACGAAAGTGGTTAAAAGCCGGATATGTTGATGGAAATCAATTGTTCCCGACAAAAGCAGGTACGCCTCAAGGTGGAATCGTTTCGCCTTTACTGGCTAATATCGCGCTTCATGGAATGGAAGAAGTGATTAAGGAATATGCAAATACCCTTCATACTCGTAGGAACTGGGGGAAAAAGCAAAACCGGAATGCATTAAGTTTAATCAGATATGCCGATGATTTCGTGATTCTTCACGAAGATATTAATGTTGTCTTAGGGGCAAAAGCGGTAATAGAAGGTTTCCTAAAAGACATCGGCTTGGAATTAAAACCAAGCAAAACGAGAATCTGTCACACATTAGATAAATATGAAGGTGAAACCCCTGGTTTTGACTTCCTAGGATTTAATGTTAGACAATTTCCCCTAAATGATGGAATGAGCGCACGGGCATCAAATGGAGAAATCCTAGGTTTCCAAACGATAATTCAACCAAGTAAAAACGCAATAAAACGCCACTACAAAGAGATAGCCGATATTATTGATTCCCATAAAGCAGCACCCCAAAAGGTACTAATTTCAAGAATCAACCCAATAATAGAAGGATGGAGAAACTATTATTCTTCAGCCTGCTCAACCGATGCCTTCAGAATCTTAAATCACATGATTTATAAGAAACTAATGGTATGGGCAAAATCCAGACATTACAATAAAGGTACTGAATGGGTTGTTGAGAAATATTGGATTACAGTTGGTAAAGACAACTGGGTATTCGGATATAATAATCCAGATACTAAAGAGAGTTATACCCTTAATAAGCACACACAGGTAGATATTGTACGACACATCAAAGTGAAAGGGGAAGCCTCACCATTTAACGGTGACTTCACTTATTGGGGTTTAAGAACAGGTAAGAGTAAAGAGATTCCATCTTTACTTGCAAAAACACTACACAAGCAAAAGGGAAAATGTGCCCATTACGGTCTTACTTTCACAACGGAAGATAAAATCGAAATTGACCATATACAACCGATTAGCTTAGGTGGTAAAAGAAAACTTGATAACCTGCAAGCATTGCACAAACATTGTCACGACCAGAAAACAGCCAGAGATGGTAGTTTGAACAGTTCCTATGACAAAGGTATGATTATTGAGGAGCCGGATGAGGTGAAAGTCTCATGTCCGGTTCTGAAGACGAGTAGCACTCGCGAGGGTGTTGCTTAGTTTAATGGTACTGGTGCCGTCATCGAACCAAAATATATCAGCCAAATTCCCCCCATCCGCAACCGCTTAAATGTCACCGTTCAAGGTGAAATTGGCAGTATTCCTGTTGAACAGCGTCGGGAATTTACAGAAACCAAAATAACCGGAAATTCCGTCACCATCCACGTTGGAGACAGCCGTCAAGGTTGGGTTGAATCATATCAAACACTTTTAAAACTCTCTAGTGATGAAAGATTTTCAACAGAAGTTGAAGTTATCGTTGATATCAGTGATGTCCGTAAAGCCGGAGAAATTCTCAAGGGCTTTGGTGGCGTTGCTAATCCGGTAAAATTACCTGGACTGTATGAACGTTGTGCATCCATCCTGAATAAAGCTGTCGGACGGCAATTAAATTCAGTTGAATGCTGTTTGTTAATCGATCAAGCAGCGGTAACAATTGTAGCAGGCAATATCCGGAGAAGCGCGGGGATGCGTCAGTTTGATTCAGGCGATCGCCTAGCAGCCACTGCTAAAGATAATTTATGGCAGCAAGATGACAATGGCAACTGGCGAATCGATCCAGAGCGCGATGCACTCAGGATGGCAAACCATACCAGAGTTTTTCACCGCAAGCCAACATTAGAAGAATGTGTTGAGGCTGTCCGCAAACAGTATTATAGCGGCGAGGGTGCAATTCAATGGGCTGGTGAAGCTGTAGCCAGAGCTAATTGCGATTTGCTGTCAACCCAAGCTTTGAAAACTGATTTTTTACAAGCTTACGAACAAGGAACAGCAAAACAGTGGTTGCAAAATCGCTATCCTCAGCTTGATGCGTCGGAATTGGAACATCGTTTAGCTCGTTACGGTTTAAATCCTTGTCATGCAGGTGACACCTTAGTATCTACTAATCAGGGATTAGTACCAATTAAAGATTTAGTTGGTAAACCATTTCAAGCTTTAGTTGATTTGCGTTCTGTAGGATTAGATGGAGTTAGATTAACTGATGCGATCGCTTTTCAAACAGGAGTACAAACAACTTATCTTATTACTCTAGCAAATGGACAGCAAATGAGATGTACTGCTGACCATCAACACTTTACTAATAAAGGATGGGTAGCAACCAAAGACTTAACTTCAGAGCATCATATCTATATTCAGAAAGGTGCAGGATACTTTGGTGAAGGTACTATCACAGTTGAACAAGGGCAAATGATTGGTTGGTGGTATGGAGATGGCTATAATGTCATAATCAAACCACAAAAACATGGCAGAAAACAATCTCATTTTGCAAAGGGTTTTGTTTTCAATCAAGAAGAGTATGATTATGCTTACCCTGTGGTGGGTCGAGCAGTGAAATCTATTACTGGTGTTGAATATGTCAGAAAACTCCACAAAGGAGTATATGAGTTTAGAACTCAATCTCCTTTGTTAGAACAATTTTTTAGTTACCTAGAAATTGATAGTAAAGACATACTACCAGTTAAATTTTTAAGTCAATCACAGGAAGTGCTGATTGGATTCCTCCAAGGAATTTTTAGTGCTGATGGTACTGTAGAAAAAGACTGCCGCCGAATTAAGTTGGTTAACAAATCAAAAGTTTTATTGCAACAAATCCAACTAATTCTGCTCCAACTAGGAATTCTGAGTACAGTGCGCTGTCAGAGGAAAAAAGGTTACAGAGGAGTTTTTTACACCACGGCTGACGGAACTACAAAACTCAGTGCTGACAATGGCTCTTATACTCTTTGTATTCATTCTTTTGGTTACAAGCTATTTCATCAGTTAATAGGTTTTCCACTATCACCAGCGAAAGAACAAAGATTAGAAGAATGGAACGCTAAACTTCTACCAAACTACACAGCAGCAACTATTAATTCTTGTTTCACCGCTCAGATTAATAATGTTGAAGAATTTGGAGAAGAACCTGTTTACGATCTTCATGTTCCTCTCACTCATTCTTTCATTGCTAACGGTTGTATTACTCACAACTGCGGAGAAATTATTGGCGCAAATTTTCACTGTAACCTTTCAGAGGTTCACCTCAATCAAATTGACCCAACTAACTACAAAGAACAGGAGGAAGCTTTTACCGCTGGAGCGCTATCTGTAGCCGCACTTTTACATCACAAATTCATCGAGCCACGCTATCAATACAGCCGCGAATTAGACCCGATTGTAGGAGTTTCTTTCACAGGTTTATTTGATTTCTTTGTTCATGCTTTTGGGGTTGATTGGTTGCGTTGGTGGACAGAAGGAAGACCAGAAAATGCTCAAGGAATAGCGTTTAAACAACAAGAGGAAAAATACCTAACCTCATGGAAAGAAATTGTGCATCGTGTTGTTTGGGATTATTGCGATCGCTATAATTTCAAACGTCCAAATCGCTGCACTACAGTTCAACCGAGTGGAACTAAATCTTTATTAACTGGTGCTAGTCCTGGATGGCATCCCCCTAAAGCCCAAAGATTTCTTCGCAGGATTACTTTTGGCAAAAATGACCCGGTAGCTTTAGCTTGTATTGACTACGGCTATAATGTCATTCCCTCGCAATCTGATAAAGATGAACAGGGCAATTTGTTAAACGATCCCTTCGATCCTAGATGTTCGGAATGGTTGGTAGAAATTCCCGTTGCTGTACCTTGGGCTGATATACCTGGAGTTGATGAAATTGATATTAGTCAATTTAGTGCGATCGCTCAAATGGATTTCTACATGCAAGTGCAGAAATTCTATGTCACGCATAACACCTCTGCCACCATCGAACTGCGGGAAAACGAAGTAGAAGCGCTATCACATCTGATTTGGCAAGCTATACAAAATGATGAAGGTTACATTAGCGCTGCACTTCTGGCACGCTTTGACGATCATCAAACTTTCCCGCGTTTGCCATTTGAACCTATCACCAAAGAACAGTATGAGCATCTACTCAAAGAAGTAGAAATGCGTCGTCAAACTGATGACTTTCATGGTGTCTTAAGTCGCTATGATTCCGGAGAGTTAACGGAAGCAGGACCTGCCGGTTGCGACTCTGATAAGTGCATGATGCCCGAACAAAGTCCAATGTAAAAATAGATAATTAAGTGCGGTGGATGTAATTGCTTTTCTTACACCATCGCTTTGCATTTATATGCGCTTAATATCACGTCTAGGAAATCACACATATTGTAGAGACGTTCCGACGGAACGTCTTTACAACAAGTTACGATAAATTAAGCAGTAGCTTAATTTTTCACACCAACATTAGGAGATTCTTCATGTTCCTTGATGAATTGTCACCAATCTTTAAACAATTTACCCAGCATCCAGGCTCATTTCTGGGCGGATTCTTCTCTGGTTTGCTTCGACTCCAGTTGGCTGACGACCCGGTTAAAAGCTGGCTCAATCAACAGCTAGGCTCAACTAGTTATACTACTTCCACTAGTCTTGCACATAACGGCAGAACCAGCGGTCCTCAGTCAATATCAATTGAGTGAACTTTTGTTGACTAAATAATTTTACATACTATAGAGGCGTTGTATTCAACGCCTCTACTGTCGATAATTAATATATTTTATACATAAAAACAAAGTATGCTCCTAAAGAAGCGCCACAGGTTTAACGGTACTTTGTTTGACAAAAAGATTATAATTATACACGCTAATGGTATCATTTATTAAACATATAAGCGCAACTAATTGTAAATTAAGAGTGTTTGTAAAATCTCATACTTTGAAGAATGACACAATCAGTTATTATATGAGCGTATGCGTAAGTTCAGCCCGATCGCTAATCGATTAGTAGATAATGCAAGCACATTGCTTGCTAATCTCTAACATCCGCGCTTTGGTGACTCGGATGCGAAGAAAGCAATCTTTGAGAAAAGTTAAATTTCTACAGCTGAACTCATCGCTCCTAGTTGAAATTTACGTGATCCCACATGACTATTTACGTTGGAAATCTCTCCTACCGCGCTAGCGAAGCCGACTTAAAAGAAGTATTTGCAGAGTACGGCGAGGTAAAAAGAGTCGTCTTGCCTACAGACCGCGAAACTGGACGACTGCGCGGCTTTGCTTTTGTAGAAATGTCCGAAGAGGCTCAAGAAGATGCCGCTATTACAGAGTTAGATGGCGCAGAATGGATGGGTCGTCAACTTCGAGTTAATAAAGCCAAACCACGCGAGGAGAGCCAACGAAGTAGTTGGGGGAAAAAACAAGACTATTAAAAAGAGGGACTCTTATAGTAGCAAATTGTTTTCTAGTTATGCAAGACGGAAGTCGGGAAAATTAGAAACAATTAACAATTACCATAAATCCAGAGAAGTTTCCACGCGGCAAGTTGTGATGCCGATAGGCAAATGTCACGACTAGTATAACAAGGCAGAAGTCACCAAAAAAGAAGCCTTTGTGCCTATTCTGAATGGTCGCTTTATTTTTGCCCTTACGTACTAGTCGGTTTTTTCATTCTTAAGGATAAGGATATAGCAAGGATCGTCCAAGTGCAGCCAACGTTAAAACAGATGGTATTTTTGGGCGGATATCTTAACAACTTTGCTTGCGATACATCAAGCCACCCTATAGGCGTATTAGTATCTACAGACGAAAAGTCAAGAAATAGAGAAAAATATTTACAAAAATAATTGAATTCTACAAGCTTAGGTAGATTTGCCCAAGTATGACATTATCTAAGGGGCGATCGCGCTTTGGCACAGACCGAAAAAAGCTTGAAATATTTAGTTTATCTAAAATCACACTTAAGTTATCAAATTACCTTTCTAAGATAGAGGCAGCGACAAAATGAAGGCTAAAGGGTAAAGGATGAAAAAAGCTTTGCGGTACAAGCGAACGTATTAATACGTTCAGGCTCAGTTCACACTTTATCCTTTAGTTGACCTCAACCAACCAAAGTCGTTAGGAAGGACTAAAACATGGCTCTATCGCCAGAATCTCTTGAGTTGTCTAACAACGACATCACAGACAAAAGCTTAGATCGTGATTGTACAACTTTATCCCGTCACGTCCTACAGCAATTTAAGACTTTTTCGCCCCAAGCACAGGATTTAAGTGCGCTGATGAATCGCATAGCCCTGGCAGGTAAACTAGTTGCCCGTCACCTCAGCCGTGCTGGTTTAATGGAAGGTGTTCTTGGATTTACAGGGGATGTCAATGTCCAAGGAGAATCCGTCAAAAAGATGGATGTCTACGCCAACGACGTATTTATCTCGGTATTTAAGCAAAGCGGCTTAGTTTGTCGTTTAGCTTCCGAAGAAATGGAAAAACCCTACTACATTCCGGAAAACTGCCCCATCGGTCGCTACACGCTGTTGTACGATCCGATCGATGGCTCATCTAACACCGATACTAATCTCAGCTTGGGTTCAATCTTCGCAATTCGCCAACAAGAAGGAGACGATCTTGATGGTGAGGCAAAAGATTTACTTTCTGATGGACGCAAACAAATAGCCGCCGGATACATCCTGTATGGTCCGAGCACCATGCTGGTATATACTATAGGTAAGGGAGTTCATTCTTTTACCCTCGATCCCAGCTTAGGAGAGTTTATTCTCACCGAAGAAAATATCCAAATTCCTACCCACGGTTCAGTTTACAGCGTAAATGAGGGTAATTTTTGGCAATGGGACGAATCAATTCGCGAATATATTCGCTACGTCCATCGCACCGAAGGCTATACCGCTCGTTATAGTGGGGCAATGGTAAGTGATATCCACAGAATTTTAGTTCAAGGCGGTGTATTTCTTTACCCAGGCATACTTCCCAAGCCAGAAGGTAAACTGCGCTTGCTTTATGAATCTGCTCCTTTAGCATTTGTAATTGAGCAAGCAGGTGGTCGCGCTACTACGGGACTAGTAGATATTTTGGACATAGTACCGAAAAAACTGCACCAGCGCACCCCTTTGATTATTGGCAGCAAACAGGATGTAGCAAAGGTGGAGTCTTTTATTCAAAACGGTCACTAAAACCGCTTGACAAAAACCTTGTTGGGTGCTATTGGCGCACCCCAGTAATTAAATTGAAATTAGTGAGCGCACGGGTAGCGCTTTTTCAAGGGATTATCTCAGATGGTCGATGCAATTGTGTATTGCCAACGCCAAAATTCATTTAGTCAGTATCCACTCGAAGACATAATTAACTGGAGTTAAACAAATCTATCATGACAACTAACCATTTATTAGAGATAAAACAATACGGTCAAAGTATCTGGATGGATAACTTGACTCGTGACCTGATTCAGTCAGGCGAGTTGAAAGATATGGTGGAAAATAAAGGGATCTGTGGGATTACCTCGAACCCAGCCATATTTGAAAAAGCGATCGCCGGAAACGTCATTTATGATGCCGATATAGAAAAAGGCGTCCGCGCTGAGTTACCGACATACAAAATTTACGAATCTTTAGTTTTTGCAGATATCCGCAATGCGTGTGATATTTTACGCCCAGTTTATGAAGCCTCAGATAAATTAGACGGTTACGTGAGCATAGAAGTACCACCTACTATCGCTCATGATACAGAGGCAACGATAGCTGAAGCTCGTCGCTATTATCAAGAAATAGGACGGGAAAATGTAATGATTAAAATTCCCGGTACAAAAGCGGGTTTGCCAGCAGTCCAACAAGTGATCGCTGAGGGGATCAACGTTAACGTCACTCTGTTATTTTCAGTGCAAAGCTACATAAACTCAGCTTGGGCTTATATTAGCGGTTTAGAAGCTAGAGTCAAAGAAGGTAAAGACATTAGTAACATAGCTTGCGTAGCCAGCTTCTTTCTTAGTCGCATTGATAGCAACATTGACAGCAAGATTGATGCTAAGTTGAAGAAAGGCGTTGATGATATTGCCATAGAAGCCAAGTTGAAAGCTGTGAAAGGAAAAGTAGCGATCGCAAACGCCAAGATAGCGTACCAAGAGTACAAAAAGATTGTTGAGAGCGATCGTTGGCAAGCCTTAGCAGCAAAAGGTGCAAAAGTCCAGCGACTTCTATGGGCAAGCACCAGCACCAAAGACCCCAGCTACAGCGACGTGATGTATGTTGATGAGTTGGTAGGTTCCGACACCGTTAACACCCTACCACCAGCCACAATAGAAGCTTGCGCCGACCACTGTGATGTCGCAAATCGCGTTGAGACAGATGTCGATCAAGCTTATCAGCTCATCGAAAGCTTGAAAGACCCCGACATCAACATCGACATCAACCAAGTTATGGACGAACTACTCGTTGATGGTATTGATAAATTTGTCAAGCCCTTCCAATCATTGATGGATTCCTTAGAAGACAAAATCAAAGTCTTGTCACCAGTTTAGGTATTAGGGACTAGGGACTGGGGACTGGGGATTAGGGAAAAAATAATTACCAATCCCAATGCCCCATGCCCTATGCCCTAATCACCAATCGAAAATCTTAAACCCACATCTTGCAATTATTATGGTTAGTCTGCTAGAAAATCCCTTGCGCGTAGGTTTGCAACAGCAAGGAATGCCCGAACCCCAGATCATAGTTATCTTTGGTGCTTCTGGAGACCTTACCTGGCGCAAACTCGTACCAGCACTTTACAAATTGCGAAAAGAGCGGCGCATTGCACCAGAAACTACCATTGTTGGCGTGGCGCGTCGAGATTGGAGCCACGAGTACTTTCGCGAACAAATGCGGAAAGGCATGGAAGAAGCTCATGGAGGCGTGCATCCAGAAGAACTTTGGCAAGACTTCTCCCAAGGATTATTCTACTGCTCTGGTGATATAGATAACCCAGAAAGCTACCAGAAACTTAAGAATTTCTTAAGCGAGTTAGACGAAAAACGCGGAACGCGGGGAAACCGCATGTTTTACCTTTCCGTCTCTCCTAACTTCTTCCCTGAAGCCATCAAGCAACTAGGGGAAGAAAAAATGCTGCAAGATGCCTACAAACATCGTTTGGTAATTGAAAAACCCTTTGGTCGAGACTTGGCTTCTGCCAAGAGCTTGAACCGAGTGGTGCAAAAATATTGTAAAGAAAACCAAGTATACCGCATCGACCACTACTTGGGTAAAGACACAGTTCAAAATCTCCTCGTATTTCGCTTTGCCAATGCGATTTTTGAACCGTTGTGGAACCGTCGATTTGTTGACCACGTTCAGATTACTGTAGCAGAAACCGTAGGCGTGGAAGACCGAGCCGGATACTACGAAAGTTCTGGCGCATTGCGGGATATGTTGCAAAACCACCTGATGCAACTTTACTGCCTCACCGCAATGGAAGCACCCAACGCGATGGATGCCGACAGTCTCCGCACGGAAAAAGTAAAAGTATTACAGGCTACCAGACTGGCAGACATTCAAAATTTAGGGCGTTCCGCAGTACGCGGTCAGTACAGCGCCGGTTGGATGAAAGGTAAACAAGTACCAGGGTATCATGAAGAACCAGGAGTAGCTCCCAAATCCACAACACCTACTTACGTGGCAATGAAATTTTTGGTTGACAACTGGCGCTGGCAAGGAGTTCCCTTTTACCTGCGTACAGGTAAGCGGATGCCGAAAAAAGTTAGTGAAATTTCTATCCACTTCCGCGAAGTTCCTTCAAGGATGTTTCAATCAGCCGCGCAACAAATGAATGCCAACATTTTGACGATGCGGATTCAGCCGAATGAAGGAATTTCCCTGCGTTTTGAAGTCAAAATGCCTGGGGCAGATTTCCGCACACGTTCGGTTGATATGGACTTTAGTTATGGTTCCTTTGGCATCCAAGCAACTTCCGACGCTTACGATCGCCTATTTCTCGATTGTATGATGGGCGACCAAACATTATTCACACGCGCCGACGAAGTAGAAGCCGCTTGGCAAGTTGTCACACCAGCCCTTTCTGTTTGGGATGCACCCGCAGATCCAGCATCAGTTCCCAAATACGAAGCTGGCACTTGGGAACCAGCCGAAGCAGAATTGTTAATTAATCAAGATAATCGTCGCTGGCGCAGACTGTAAAAGGATGAAGGATTAAGGATTAAGGATGAAATTTTTCAACCTTAATGCTTAATTCATACTTCATACTTCGTACTTCATACTTCATACTTCATTTACTATGGTTTCTCAAGCTCCTACTATTTATTCACTTCAAACTCCAAAGGATATTTCGCTCTCAGACGTTGAAGCGGAACTTAGTCAAATTTGGCAAAGTTACGGTATCGGCGATGCAAACGGTGCGCTTCCTGCGGCTACTCGTGCCACGACATTTACTTTAGTGGTGTACGAACCGGAAGAAACTCAATATCTTTTGTCAGCTTCCGGATATTACAACGGTCCGATTGACGGAATTCTCGGACCGCAGATGGAAGCAGCATTACGCGAAGTTCAGAGAACGCATAAACTGCCAGAAACTGGAACCGCAACACCAGAAACTCTCGCCAAATTGCGGGAAGAAGTCGCTAAACGTCATGGCACCGACGCAACGGGGGAAAATGGTTCTAACGCATCTTATACTTTAGAGGCGAGAAGCCCCAGAATCGCTGACGAAATCGCCCTGCGTAACCCTTGCCGAATTATTGCTTTGTGTCCAATAGCAGGCGAAGACGAAGGCGTAAAAGCTCAAGTTTCTGCTTATTGCCCAATTCAAAAGCAGTCCTCAAGTACACTTATTTGCTGCGAATACATCACCCTAACTGGAACTACTGCCGCTTTGGAACGAGTAGGTGGGATGATTCCAGCATTGTTGATCGGGGGCTTACCGAAGTTTCTTTGGTGGAAGGCTACACCAGATCCGAACAATGCTTTATTTAAGCGACTGGCGGCAGTATGTAATAATGTTATCGTCGATTCTTGTGAATTTAACGAGCCAGAAAGCGATTTGCTCAGTTTGCAAGAGTTGGTAGAAACTGGCGTGCCTTTAGCTGACTTGAACTGGCGTCGTTTGTCAGCATGGCAAGAGTTAACCGCAGAAGCTTACGATCCCCCTCTGCGTCGCGCTTCTCTGCGGGAAATTGACCGAGTAACAATTGATTACGAAAAAGGCAATCCCGCACAAGCGTTAATGTTTTTGGGTTGGTTGGCAAGTCGCTTGGAATGGACTCCAGTTTCTTATGAAAAAGAAAGCGGAGACTACCAAATTACTAAAATTAGCTTTCTTGCACAAGACCAACGCCAAGTACAAGCCGAATTAGCCGGTGTCCCCGTCGCTGATGTCGGACAAATTATGGGCGACTTGATTGCTTTGCGCTTGAGTTCGACCAATCCCCAAGCTGACTGCGGTACAGTTATCTGTTCGGAAACTGGTGGCTGTATGCGGATGGAAACTCAAGGTGGTGCCCAATCTTCTGGTTTATTTCAGCAGGTGACTTCACTTTCTGAACAAAAAGCAGAAGTGTTGCTGAGTCAGCAGGTGCAACGTTGGGGTCATGAAGCACTTTTTGAAGAAAGTCTTGCGGTGATAGCTAAGTTTCTGAAATTGGATAATAAGTAATGTTGGTTGTTAGTGGTTAGTCGATAGTGGATAGTTGATAGTGGATAGTGGTTAGTTGATAGTGGTTAGTTGATAGGAGTTAGTGGTAAATCTTAACAACTAACAATTCCCCAACTAACAACTAACAACTAACAACCAACAACCAACAAATAACAACCAACAACTAACAACTAACAAATAACAACTAACAAATAACAACCAACAACCAACAATGTCTTTAGTTATTGCCGGTGAACGTAGTGGGGTGGGTAAGACAACTGTCACGCTCACCCTTTTAGCATCTTTATGCCGTCGCGGTTCTTTGATTCAATCTTTTAAAGTGGGTCCAGATTATATTGACCCGATGTTTCATCAGCATGTAACTGGTCGTGCTTGTCGCAATTTAGACCCTGTGCTGACTTCGGAAGCTTACGTTCAAAAATGTTTTGCGCGTCACATCCAAGAAGTAGATTTTGCCCTTGTAGAAGGGGTAATGGGGTTGTTTGATGGAATTAAGGGGAGTGGGGAGGAGCCAGCGCGTTGCGTATTTTCCCCCCGTTGTAGCGACTGGCGTTGGGGAGTGGGGAGTGATGAAAAATATTTTCAATCCCCAATGTCTTTTGCTAGTACCGCTCATATTGCGCGGCTGTTGGATTTGCCTGTAGTATTGGTGATTGACTGTAGTCGATTGTCTGGTTCTGTAGCAGCGATCGCTTACGGTTATTGCTCTTTCGATCCGAGAATTAAAATTGCTGGGGTAGTACTAAATCGCGTGGGAAGCGATCGCCATTTATCTCTGCTCAAAGATTCCCTAGAACCCCTACAATTACCAATTATCGGCGTTTTGCGGCGTGAAGATAATATTACCATTCCCGATCGCCATTTGGGTTTAATTCCCACAGCAGAACTTCCCCAACTTGATGCAGTTATCGAACGACTTGCCGATTTAGGTGATACTTGCTTTGACTGGGATCGCTTGTTACCATTACTGAAATCAGAACGTCTTCCCCCCTCCCCCCCTTCCCCCCTCCCCCTCTCCCACGCCAGGTGCTACAACGGGGGGAAAATACGCAACGCACTGGCTCCCCCTCCTCTTAGAGTCGCTGTTGCTCGCGATCGCGCTTTTAATTTTTACTATCAAGATAATCTCGACTTGCTGCAACAATTGGGTGCAGAACTAATTTTCTGGAGTCCTCTGGAAGATGCTTTACCCAAAAATGTGCAAGGTATGTATTTTGGTGGTGGTTTCCCGGAAGTTTTTGGCGAACAACTTGCGGAAAATACTAGCGCTCGTGAAGCAGTAAAATGTGCAATTGTTGCCGGAATACCTACAATCGCTGAGTGTGGGGGATTGATGTATTTATGTGAGGAAATTGTTGATTTTGAGGGCAAATCTTGGTCGATGGTGGGAGTTTTACCCACAAAATCTGTCATGGGTGGACGTTTAACTTTGGGGTATCGTCGCGCAGTTGCTTTGCAAGATAATCTGCTAGTGGATGCCGGTACAACAGTTTACGGACATGAGTTTCATCGTTCCCGCTTAATACCAGAACCGAATTTACCATTGTTTCAAACTTATCGTTGTGATTCTGAGGAAGTAACAGGTGATGAAGGATGGAGTTTACTGAGCAATCTTCACGCTTCTTATATTCATATGCACTGGGGAGCGTGTCCAGAAATTCCCCAACGGTTTTTAGCGCAATGCATGAAAGTGGCATTTTAGTCAAGATATAATATCTCACGCCAAGTCGCACAGACAAGCCAGCGCCGTGCGGGGGTGGAGTCCTGTTGAGGCGACTGGCGCGCAAAGAAGAGGTATAATTTGCAGAAAGAGTGGGGCTAATTCTTCAGGGCGATCGCGTTAATTTGTTGGTTAAGTTGTCGAATGCGACAAGATAGTTGACGAATGATATTTACAGCTATTTCTGGAGTTTCTTCTATCGCGTCGTATAGTTGCTCTTGGGTTAATTCTAAACATTCACAAGGTTCTAAAGTGGTTGCGGAGGCAGAACGAGGCTCGGTATCAAATACTGCCATTTCTCCAAAGTATTTTCCCTTATTGACTTCAGCCAGAAGTTTATCACCGATATGAACTTTAACTTTACCGGAAACAACAATGTAAAGCGATCGCCCTTCTTCTCCCTGTTTAAAAATGGCATAATTAGCTGGAAATGACAGTTCATCCATTACCGAAGCCAGCCGAACTATAAAATCATCCCGTAGTTTCTCAAAAATTGGGACTTGGCGAACAAATAATAAACGGTCAACGCTAGTTAGCATAAATGTTAGTGGATAGTTGTTAGTGGATAGTTGATAGTAGATAGTTGATAGTGGTTAGTTGATGGTTGATAGTTGATAGTGGTTAGTTGATAGTTGATGGTTGATAGTGGTTGGTTGATGGTTGATAGTGGTTGGTTGATGGTTGATAGTGGTTAGTCGGTTTCTTGTTTTTTAGAAGCATTGTCAAGATATTTTAGATAAGCATTTAATTTGGGTGACAGTTCATTAATAATTGGTTTCAGCACATCTACTTGTTCATTTGTCAATAAGTGTCGTATCTGTGCTCGTTTCAACCAGTACCTTGTTTCATGTAACGAACCCCTGGCAATTTTTACAAAACGTCGATTATCGGCAAAATTATAACGACCAGAACCTTCAGCAATATTTGCACCAATACTATCAGCAGCACGAATAATTTGCTTACCAAGAGTATCTTTTTCAAAGTAACTCCATTTAATAACAATATGCCAAATTCGGTCTGATAAGTTCTCAGCTAATTGAAAAACTTGTAAATTTTCAAAATTCGATTTATCCATATCTACTCCTCTACTATCAAGTATCAACCAACAAGCAACAGCCAACCATTATCAACCATCCACCAACCACTATCAACCAACAACCATCCACCAACCACTATCAATTATCAACTATCAACTATCAACCACCCACTATCAACCATCAACCATCAACTTTTTAACTTGAGCGATTACTAGAGGGTGTGGATCGTTTTTTAACTGGGGTAAAAGTTCTAAAAGAACGCGGGGTGAAACTACACTTAAATACGCGATCACTGCTTCTCGCACAAATCCGGTAGGATGACGCAAAGTTGCGATAATTTCGGGAATTGTCAATCGAATACAAGCAACTTGGGCAAAATGAAAACAGCAAGCCAAGCACCAATCGGAAAGTAAATTTCCCAAGCTTATCAATCTGCGAGTGCGATCGCTTAATAACATTTGTTGATATTCAGCCATTCCTTTAGACACCAAATGCTGTAGTTTTTCTTCAGGCGATCGCCGATCAAAAATATTCACCAACACAGATTTACTCGGCAAATTGACTGTATGCTCTAAAATTTCTAACCCCCGTGCTAAGTTTACCGCTGATTCAGACCGAAGATTAAACGCCGCTGCCTGAACATTGTCTTGAGAGTAAAGCAGTTTCAGCAACATCAGCAATCGCTCTTTCACATCAATTTCTAATTCTAAAAGTGCGCGTTCCACCAACGATAATATAGTAATTACTTTTTCACTAACTTGGGATTTTTCCAGAGTATTTTGTATTTTAAAATCTATATAAGCTGAGTAGACTTCGCCTTGAGTTTGAAAATCTATATAAGCAGCATAAATTTCCCCTAAAAAGCTTAACTCCTGCTCAATTAGCGTTTCCACTTGACTTTGATGTAACCCATCTACTAAACTGACAATTCCTTCTTTTTTATGCCTTTTAAGTAAAGTGTTAAGGATACGATCTCTACTTGTACCCCGAAATATTTCCAATTGCTGCCATAAAATATCCATTGCTTCCAGGGTGGGAATTTGACCAATAGTGCGCCAAGCGTACATTCGCACTACATCCGGTTTATAAATATTAGTAGCAAGGCTCAACAACATCGGTAAAGCTTCATTTTCTAATTGCACTAAAGCAAGCATTGCTGTATTGCGAGTTGATTTATAGCAAAGCCCTGCTAGTAACGCTGAATAATATTCCTCTAATTGGTTTGCGACAATCATTTCTAATACAGCACGACGCACCCGTAAAGAGTCATCTTGCAATAAATTGGGAATGTGAATCCGCAACGCTTGTAAATAAACAGATCCTCTTAATACTTTGACTCCATTCATCCGTTCAAGTTCAAGTTTGTGAGTCAGCATTTTTCGCAGAGTATGCATTGCTGCTACTTTTTGCATTGGTGTTCCTTGACGTAACAGCAAGGCGGCAGCGGTACCTCGGATAAGTGAATTTTCTCGTGGGTGCAGATACTCTTCTAATTTCCCTAAATCTGGATTTTGTTCAGCTAGCCAAATGTAGCGTAAGCTAAGTGCAAAAACTTCTGGGGTAATTTCTTGACGCTGTGCTAATAAAGTGCGAATTTCAGGTAAATAAGTTGCATTTGCACCTGCATTCAGCATCACCTCCAAACTCGACTTCTGTAAATCTGGGGATAGCTTGACTAACATGGATGCTAAAACTTCTGCGGCACCTTGAAGGTCAAATTGAGATAAAAGTTCAATGCAAGAGCGTTTATCAGCCTCTGTGCCTTTTTCTGCTAATGTTTTTACTACCACCTGCTTGAATAGTGGTAAATCTATATTTGAAGCGCTGATTTGACCTTGTTCTGCACTTGAGACTAACAGTTCAACATAGCCTTTTTGCAGTAACCAAATTACACCGAGACAAATCACACCAGCGATCGCTGTTAAGAGCAATAATATTAAGTCGTGTCCGGTTATAGGCAAAAACCGCGTACACAGCCACAAAGTAACTAAAATCACTACACCTGCCGTCCCAGCACCAAACGCTTCGGCAACCCCTCCAGAAAATGTTTGCACGCGAGAGCGAATTTTCGCGGGTATTGGTTGAAACAGTAATGGTCCGCTACTAGCAATAAAGGTATAGCGCAGAAGTTCGTCTATAAACTTGATAATCACTAAACCCCAGAAAAAGTTTTCCCCTTGCATCGCCACAAATAAACCGAGTATCGGAATAATTATTGGTATCAAAACTGTTACGCTTGCTGGTAATGTGGCAACAGCAACAAACACCCCAGAACGTTCAAGCAATCGGCTGGAGATAAACCACTGCATTATTAATTCGCACAGTCCGGTAATTCCACCAAATATCCCCAAAAAGCTGGCGATTTGTTTGTCGTTATAATTTAACTTCAGTTGAGTGAGATACTGAAAATCGATTAAAACCCCCATGACTTGCAGCAACGCAAAAAACGCAAACAACAGCAATGCATAGCGCTTCACAGGACCGGTGAGACGCCTTCTTGTGGAACGTGATGTTGTGGGAATCAGTCGTTGGGGAGTATTGGGAAAAGCTTGACGGTAGTTGTGACTGAGATACCAAAGAATTAGAGTTCCCAAAACGATGAACCCAGCAGCGAAGGGAACGATGACGTTATGCAGTCCGACAAATAGCAGCAGTAAAGGTAAACTAAAACCACTGAGGACATCAGCAACTAAAATACCACTGCTGATTAATGGGTAGGTGCGCTTAATCTCGCGAATATTGAATAGTTGATTGGCGGCAATTGAGGTATTGAGGTCGTTGATAATGTAAAAGGCATCTACCCACAGTCGCAGTAGAAATATGCTAATAACTTGAAACGGTGAAACTTGCAAACCAAAAGGTAGTAAAATTAGTGGCACGAACATAAAAGGTGCGATCGCCACAATTACCAAGCGCAGGGGAAAAATCTTTTGCAGCCAAGAATAAAAAAAAACCAGTACAGAACCAAGCGCTGCACTGGCAATATAAATCCAAGGCAGTGACTTTGCGCCATATTGATCTAAAAAAAGCGCGACTGTACTATCCTCAGACCAGCGCAATCCTATAGATGTGATTGTATAAAAAGCAAACATTAACAATGTGCGATCGCTCTCTTCCGGTCGGAGATTCACCCACTTCAGCAATCGCTTAAGAACACCTTTATTTTTCGCAACAAAAGAGAGATTTTTTAGTTCCATGCAAGTTGTATTTTCTAGGGACTAGGGACGCTTGGATTAGGGAGTAGGGAGAGGGGGGGATGGGGAGAGAGGGGGCAGACTTGGCAAACTTGGCAAACTTGGCAAACTTGGCAAACTTGGCAAACTTGGCAAACTTGGCAAACTTGGCAAACTTGGCAAACTTGGCAGACAAGGAAGACGAAAAGACAAACTCTCCCTGCAAGATGTGCCCCCACTCCCCCACTCCCCACTCCCCAGTCTCCAAAAATGGCAAAAGTCCTGAGCAACTGAGTATTATCTTTCCCACTCAGCGTTCAGGACTATCGTTTGTTAATTTATTTAAACGACCTATAAGTCGATTTTATTTATGTTTTAGAGAAAAAATTTTCTCTAAAACAATCGGATCGTTATTTCTTAGGCGATATGAGCATCATCATGTTTCGCCCTTCTTTTTTGGGCATTTGCTGTACCTCACCAAATGGCTCTAAGTCGGTTGCCATTCGCTTGAGCAAAGTTTCTGCTAAGTCGCTGTGTTGAATTTCTCGACCTCGGAACATGACAGTGGCTTTGACTTTATCACCATCTTTCAAAAACCGCTCTGCTTGCTTGACACGCACATTGTAGTCATGTTCTTCTATTTTGTAGCGCATCTTCACTTCTTTGACATCAGCGGTGTGCTGCTTTTTCCGGGCTTCCCGCGCTTTCTTCTCCTGCTCAAATTTGTATTTCCCATAGTCCATAATCCGACAAACCGGCGGGTCAGCCTTGTCACTGAGTAGCACCAGATCAAGCTCTTTTTCTTCTGCTAGTTGCAGTGCTTCCTGAGGAGTGATTATTCCTAGTTGGGCGCCATCAGTATCAATGACCCGAATTTTCGGGAAGCGAATTCGTTCGTTAATTTGGGGCAGATCGCGAGTTCTTTTTTTCTCAATCACAGGCATTAGGTATGATTTTTGGGAGCTGTTTGTTTGTAAAGAATTGGACTTGGTGATCGTTGTACGCCTCAACAACAAGCGCTTCGCGCGCTTGTTGAGGACTGAAACTGAAAAAATAAGCTATAGTTCTATGGTAGCTAATCCATAAAGTAGTTTATTGGTTGTGGTATATGTTATTCTACTCACTGTGAGAGAATTTCTGCCCAATAGTTAATCTAAATTACACAACAGTTATAAACTTTAACTATTGTCATCTTTTTGTCAATTTATTTATATTGTTATTTTTCAGTATATTTTCATGTAAATATCACGTAGAAAACATATTTATCCCAAATAAGAGTATATTATGATACTTAAATATCTTAAATAGTACTAATGATCGAAAGAGAGTAATAAGTTGGCGTTGCATATTTTCGGGATGATTTTGTGATATATGTCAAAAATTGAACGTATTGTAGAGACATAGGGCGCGGAACGTCTCTACGATTTATCCCACGGTTATGCAATGCCAATAAGTTTATAAGGATGGCAGGCTGAAAACCCTTGAAGATGTGGCACTATGACGTGCCACATCTGTGATGACGGCAAGGGATGAAAGCCGCAAAGTCTGCCGGACAGAAGATTCTGAGGGCGCGAGCTTTGCGCTCTTATGGCGTTTACGCCGTCTTAAAAAGGTTTGATCGTTCGTGACCTCCGCTCCGGGCGCCAGTTCGCCCAAGTCGAGCCACTGCAAGAGCGTATTTTCCACTCGCCACTGCGCCCTTGGAGGTCACGAACGTTGAAGCATGTGGCATCCCCGTTGTGGCAAGTGGCGTGGGAAACCCGACGGCACTACCAAAGGCTGTCGCTTCTAGCCGGACGCGGCTACCGCTCAAGTCGGGAAACCCTTCGTGTGCGGCTGGCTCCCCAACGGTGTGCCTCCCCAAGCCGCTGGCTCAACTTTCCGCTTTGTGACGCAATGCTTTCTAACCAATTCTTCTAAATACTCGCTCTTTGCTAACCCCTTCTTTTACCGCTAATTCCTGTATTGAATGCCAAGCGGTATCCGTCAACCAAACACCGCGTTTGTTTTTTGGTTCGTCGTGCAAAACCGGAATATTTTTTACCCTTTTTTTGCCTTTTTTTGTTGACATAGCGAAGTAGTAATGCTTATAGGGTAGGGAAAGTCCTCTTTAAAAACCCATTCGGCAACTACGCGATTGCGCGTGAACCTAGAGTGCGATTCGTTGTTAGCCAAATCCCGGTAACCAGCCCGGCAAATAAGCTAACCAACCGACAGGTTGAACTAAAAGAGAGATACGGGTGAAAGCCCTTCTGCCAGACTCAGGCATGACTCCCTACCTGCCCACAGTGACTGAACTCGGAATTTCAGAGCACCTGTTGCTCTTAACTGGGCGCAAACAGAAATCCGTTGTGGGATTACACTGGCGAAGACAGGGGAGTTTCAGGGCGTGAAACAGAGCCTACAAAAGCAACCTATCACGGAGCAGGACACAACGCAAAAACCTGACTTGATTGGAGTTAATTCCCGCCGAACTTTTCTAGGAGTAGCGGCAAGAGTCCAGGGAATCCAATGGTTGAATTGGCTACACAAGAGCGGAACAAAAACAATCTCTCAGAGGGAACGAAGAAAAACGGGCTAAGAGTCAAGGGACAGGTCGAACCCCTTGTAGGCTGGACGAGCAGCAGAACTCTCTTAATCCGGGTAGGACAGACCGTAACTGGTCTGTTGTGTTCAGAATACACGCTCCTGGCGTTAGAGCATGATTGGACACAGTAACAAAAAAGCGTGAATCTTGGACTAATTTACCGTGGAAACAATTCCTAAGTAATCTATTTTGCCTACACTCATCGCGTGTACAAAGCTGTTCTGTGTTGGCGACTACCGGAAAGCAAAGTCAGTAAATCGAAAAGTCTTTCTCCTCGAGAGCGATCGTCAAAATTAGGTAACTCGAGATACATTTTTTCCTTAACTATTTTAACCAGTTGGCGATAAACATTAGTTTTACTTATAGCTTATTCATTTTTATTTCTGAGTGCTAACCCGATAGAATATAAATACTTTCGACGGTTTTATATTTGCGTACAAAAGCGCTTGACGTAAAAACGCGCTTCATCTGTTTTAGTCCAAATATTTGACGATATATTAATCGACAACCCTTTCTTTTTCGACTAATTTTAAACCAGAGAAGATAGACCCATATATTAACGAGAATAAAAGAGATACCAACAAACAGTAACCGTCATACAGGTTTTTTATTATTCGTTCGGATTATACAGAGGTTTTTTAGCTTATAACTGCTTTCAATACCAAATCTTCTTCTTTGAATCTTGATGGATGTAAGATAAATTAATTTTGGTGTAAGTAAGTCGGCGGAAAAATTTAGATGTATGTAACGAAAAGTTAAGGAACGTGGTTTGAGTAAAATTTAACACGCTCTGTAGTGTAGTTTCCTCGCTCCCCTCTGGTTTTAACTCCGTTAATTACAGCGTAGGCAAGGTCTAACTCATCATCAAACATTTGCCCTGATAATTCATCTTTTTTGAGGTGCTGCCATTCCAATTCAATCGGGTTCATTTCAGAACAGTACTTAGGTAGGAAGAAGATGTATAAACCCTGACAAAGCCATTTTTTCCATAACTGCTGTACTTCTTTACATCGATGTATTGGTCTGTTGTCTTGCACTATTACTCTAATGCGTCCTATCTTTTCGGCATCTGCCGCTTCTGGCTCCATCATTTGGATATAAGATTTTCTGTCAACACCGCCAATAACCAAACCGTAAATAAAGCTAATTAAAGGTTGAAGAAACCCGATAATGCTTAATCTACGACCACGACGTTTTGTTTGTTCTAGTCGTTTTTGCTCACCTCTAAAGTAATAAGTGTAACCAGGTTCGCTCCATGCACAAAACCCTGATTCATCTAAATACTTCAAGTCTATTTCTCCAGTTGCAGCAGCTATTTCTAGCATTTCTAGGTCTGCTTGTTTATTTACACGCACTACCAGGTCTTGTTTTCCCTTATGGCTTTTTCTTCCTCTTTTCCATATGACCCCCTTTTTTTGAGTACCCGTCTTAATCTGTCGGGACTCAGTTTAATTGAGCGTTGCCGCTCTGCGGCTTGCCGAAGGCATCGCGTTCTAATTTTTCGGTCAGTTGGCGGCTGTTGTACGTGCGCGGTTCATTTCTAAGGCAATATAGCCAAAAATGTAATGTCGTCCTCTTTCAACTTTGGTTTTACCCCTCGACCTGGTAATTCCCAAAGCCCTTCCACTCCCAACTTCTGCCATTTATGTAGGACTTCTCTGACTGTTTGTGAAGTCCAATTAAAATGAACTGCTATTTTTTCTATGTACCAGCCGTGTGCATTCAATCTGATGACTTCTGCTCTGTCTTTCACTTTCTGTGGCACATCCGCAGTTCTGAATTTTAGCAGGCTGCGGTCTTGCTCACGAGTGAGAAATACCCTTAAACGAGCGCCCATATACAAGTGACCTTAGTAGATGCATTCTACGTATTTACTTATCTTCACATGGTTTGGTTTTTTTGTGCCGACTTACTTAAACAACATAAGCGATCGCGTTAAACTCCGCGTTTATCTCTTTTACCTTTTTTATATTTGCAGACAATCCATAAGTCAAGTCGCTGTCCCCCTGCTTCAAAATTCACGCAGGGGTTGACTTGACTTGACAACTGTTCAAAATTATTTATTTTATCTAGGTGATATCTGATATCACCTCCACATGGACTTTCACTTCAAATTTTGGCCGTATTCTCAATACTGTCTTCACTACTTGCGGCTCTTACTAGAATCTCAAACAAAGTTTGCTGGTCGCAAAAAGCTTGCGTTTGAATTGAAATATGTTCATTTAAGCACAGTCAGAACAACGCCTGTGTGTTTGGAGAATCTGTGAGGGCTAATTGTTTTAATGAAGTCAACGGTAATTCTTTGAGAATTACATCTTTTATAATTTCATTTTGGCAAACCCTTGTCGATTATATAAATTTTAATTATAATTAAATGACTTTTTACAACTTGATTGTACGTAGACTGAGCTTCGCGATCGCCATTGAGGAAAACTTTGCGATTTACTGACACTTTTACTGCACCGCGATCGTCGTATAAAGCAAAGGAGCCTACTAAGCAAAGCCGCAGGTTCACAGCCACTCGTCCCACGTTTTTAAACGTGGGTTCCCAAAGCGCATAAGTGCCTTCATCCTCAAGCCGGACTGAAGTCAGAAATTGTTGTCCTTCTACGGGAGCGAGTTTTTTGAGGTTCTTGGTATAGATGTAAGCTACGATAACTGTTTCCACTTAACTCTCTACATCGCACAAACTGGGGAAACCCTTTCTTGCCTTGGATTTTTGCCTTGCAATTGCGATAGAACCTCTCAATACTTGCCCAGGCTCTTTCAGCATTCGGCAAGTCTCGGCTTGAGAATTCAACTGTTTCGCCCGGCGCTCTGGGCGAACTGTGCTAGTGATGCCCAATCCCACAGAATTAGAGCGTAAATTATCATATCGTGATGACTGTCGTTCGCCAAAAAGCTTGCTAGATATGAAACATGAGAAACTTGGCAAGTGTTGCGATCGCGCTCGATTGATTGAGAATGACCAAAAAAGGCACAAAAAAACGCGCCCGTCTAAAAATATCTAAGAAAAATGGGGTCTCGGCTATAACGAGCGGGGAAGCGAGTCGGTCAATGACCATCTCAAAAATATGTGCGGAGCCGGAGACGCTCCGCCTCCGGTCAAATAGAACCAGATCGACAACGCAACGTGTGTTTAACTTTTTGGTCAATCTGATGGCTGGTTTGGCTGCTTACACCTATTTGCCCAATAAACCGACGATTGACATTTATCCAAAAGATTTGCCTGCACTGCCTCCTGCCATTTTTTAGTTCGTCGAACTCACGTTAAAACTGGTACGAGGATTGCCGAAAGCGCTGACATTATTGGTGCGCGGCTAGTACGTGATTTGATGAGCTTGTGTTTTTTGATGGAAAAGCAGTACGCGCCATACACCAAACAACTCTTTAATTAAATCTTCGGTAGAATCGGATTGAGTTCCCGTGTATGACCAGAAATTAAGTTGTGATACTGGATAAAATCAATAAAATCGATTATCTCAAGTCCCACGTCCTCAGCAGCCTGGTATAGGTCGCTGATTATTCTTTCTTGGTTTGGTTTCATGACAAAGGGTTGATATATTACTAAGGAAGTGCGATCGCACTTCCTTATGGCGATCGCACCCATCAAAAAGCCGTCCCTACCGCAAAAGGCGGGGACGGCTTTATTCGTTTTGCTCGGATTGCTTGTTATCGGAAACTAAATCGTATATCTCTTGCTTCAGTTCCTGAACTGCTGTTTTGAAAATTTCCTTCTGTTGCTTGCTCTTAAGGAGTCGAGACTCCAAATCGTGCTGATGATCATCAATGTAAGAGAAGTAAGCGTTCTCGATAAATTCGAGACGCTCTAGGATTTTCCCAGGAGGAGTTTGTCGTTCATCGATTACTTGGCTCGGTTACTTTGGAAGAAAGTTTGGAAGGGAGATAATCATAGTTCCTCCACACTTCACTAGTCAGGATTGTAGTAATTGTGGCGCTAGAGTACAAAAAACACTCAGTACCCGTACTCATTCTTGTCCACATTGCGGACACGTCGAGCAACCAGATGTAAATGCAGCCAAAGTCAGTAAACCAAAAAGTTTTCTCCTCAGGGCGATCGCTAAAAAATTTTGTAGTAGATGATACTTTTTATTCAGCAAATATTGAACCAGCAAGACTAGGATT
>NZ_JBPAOH010000104.1:0-27973 GCF_050875635.1 Tolypothrix sp. VBCCA 56010 | reverse complement strand
GTCGTTCGCGCAGCGTCTCCCAAAGGGAGATGGGAATCTCGTTGACCCCTTTGGGGTCGGGAAACCCGCCCACGCAACTGGCTCCGCAACGCGCTGGCTCCCCCTCTCCCCATCTCCCCATCCCCCTCTCTCCCTGCAAGAAAGCCTCTTCGTTGACTTATAGAAGTTGAGGCGATCGCCTATGCTAACTACCTATGGGTGGATTTGGCTGAGGATAAATCGCAAGCGATCGTAATCGTCTTTGAGCAGCACACTTAAGGTTCTACCGGCTTTGATTAACCATTGTCTATCGGCTTTGCGTAACTGGTACACTTCTCTAATCGCCGCTGCGGTTAATGAGTCTACTGGCGCACCGTTTACAAAAAGTAATGTCCGCAAAAAATCTAGCTCTTCGGTGAATTTAACGATCGCTTCTGGTTCGCATCGATAAACAGCTTGATGAATTTGTGGCGGACGCGGTGGTAGATATTGATACACCCGATTGTTAGAACTTATGCTGTGAGATGGCTGTTCAAATCCGACGATCGCCGCCCGAAATTCCGTTTTCAGCATGGCGAATATCTGGGGTTGTTCCTCTCGCAAATCCTGCAACGACAACCCTAAAGCTCTTGCCCTGTGTACGGAATCTATGGGCATTGTTGTCGCATAATACACCAAAGCGTAAACTTGATTGCCCGATTCTTCATCCACAGAACAAACCCAGCTACCGAATGGTGGCATGGGTGGGAAGCTCAAATCTTCAGGTTCCAGACACTGTGCCAAAAATTCGGTAGTAGTAGTTTCGATCACCTCCGCGATGTGGTTGGGGTGGCGATCGCCTGTGACAAACTGTGGTAAAGGAAGGCGCATAATAGTGCTGAGTTATGAGTTATGAGTTATGAGTTATGAGTTATGAGTTCTCTTAACTCCTCACTCCTAACTCCTAACCCCTAACTAACGTGCGTTTATTTCGCTTTTTTCCGTCCGGCAGTGGTTTCTACAAGATCCAATTCGCTGAGGCGAAAGGTGATTAACTTATCCCAGTTACCACCTTCAAACAGTACGGCTACCTTGCCATCACTCACCCGTTGCACCAGTCCCTCAAAGCGATAATAAGTATCTGCGGGATTCTTAACACGAACAGTCGCTCCTGGCAGGATCATGATTTTAACCTCGCTTGTTTCCTATTAATAGCTTAATACTTGTTAGTTGTTGGTGGATGGTTGTTGGTGGGCATTGGGCATTGGGCAATGGGCATTGGGAATTGGGAATGGGTAATAATTCTTTTTCCAGTCGCCATGCCCCATGCCCCATGCCCCATGCCCCATGCCCCATGCCCCATGCCCCACTAACCACGCTCCTCCTAACTAATATCTCTGCCTCTGTTGACGAAAATTCGCTACTGATTCTACTAGTCCCAAGGCGATGAAGTTGCTCAACATGGCAGAACGACCGTAACTCATCCAAGGTAGGGGAATCCCTGCCACTGGTGCTAAACCAACCGTCATGCCTACGTTAACAATCACCTGAAAGACGATCATCGACAAAACGCCAATAGCCAACAACGAACCAAAATTATCTTTGGCGGTTTGAGCAATATGTAATAATCGCAGACAAATAAAGCATAAGACAACCAGCAATAGCAAACAACCAATCAAACCGAATTCTTCGCCCACAGCAGAAAATATAAAGTCTGTATGCTGTTCGGGAACGAAATTTAGTTGAGTCATCGGACCCTTATTTAGTCCCCATCCCCAAATTCCCCCAGCACCAATGGCAATCCGAGATTGAATTAGGTGATATCCTGTTCCCAGAGGGTCGGCATCGGGATTGAGAAATGAGGTGATCCGACCTTTTTGATAATCTTTCAATACATGGTTCCAAACAAAGACTCCTATTTCGCCGCCTAGCATGTTCAGAATCCATGCACTGATGCCGCTGATACCAAATCGACGCCAGGGGAGAGTCAAAAAGCCTAGTACACCCATAGCGACTGACCAAATTAATCCTAAAGGTCCCAAAGATAGTTGGTCAAACAAAACTATTGGCGCTGAAAGGGGCCAAGGTGTACTAAACAAAATTGCAGCGACGATGGGAGAAATCATCAATATTAACCAGCCTGGGTTAGCATTTCCCCAGTACAACATCCCTAAAACGATCGCACCAAATACCAGTGATGTTGCCAAATCAGGTTGTATAAATACTAATGCCCAAGGAATGGCGGTAATTGCCAAAGCGCGGAAAACGTTATCTATTTGAGAAGCGGTGCGCTTATGTAATAAAGCCGCTAGGGTAATAATTAAGCCTATTTTGGCAAATTCCGAGGGTTGTATGGGAACGCCTGCGATACTAACCCACCGTTGTGCTCCTTTGGCACTTTGACCAGCTACCATGACGGCGATCAAGCTGATATTGGTTATTGTATAAGTTATCCAGTGCCACTGAATCAGATTTTCGTAGCGGATGCGGGCAAGGATCAGCGCGATCGCGGTACCAATACCACCCATTACCCAGTGCCACCGCCACTCAGTGAGTCCTTGGTTCAATTCGGTACTTTTGATCATGATGCCACCAAATAGAGTGATGGCGATCGGTAAGCTAAGTAGAAGCCAGTCTATTTGCTGCCAGGGTTTGACCCATTGTTGCCAGCGAATTTTTGGCACGGACTTTTTGGACGACCTTTTTAACAACATTGTGTGATTTTAGACTTTAGGTTTTAGATTTTAAATTTAGTCAGCACTTGAAATCTGTATTCCCCGGTTGCGGATGGGGAACCAGACAAAAATTAAATTTCTATGTTAAGGCAGCAACTGATACTTTGCCAGCGATGGTGAGGGCGATCGCATACAATGCTTTTGCACTAGCTGAATCTGGTTCGCCAACAACAATCGGCACACCGCTATCACCCCCAACTCGCGTAGAAATCTCTAAGGGTACGCACCCCAGCAACGGTACACCCAACTCGGCAGCAGTTTTCTCACCACCACCGGAACCAAAAATGTCATATTGCTTATCCGGCATATCTGGGGGTATAAAATAACTCATATTTTCCACTATCCCCAAAACTGGCACGTTCATCTGCTGAAACATCCGCAAGCCTTTACGAGAATCTAACAAAGCTACGTTTTGCGGTGTGGTAACAATTACTGCCCCCGCCATTGGCACGGCTTGTGTCAAAGTTAACTGGGCATCTCCCGTACCCGGTGGCATATCCACAATCAAATAATCGAGTTCGCCCCATTGCACTTGATAGAGAAATTGACGAATCACTCCATTCAGCATTGGTCCGCGCCAAATCACCGGCTGATCTCGGTCAATTAAAAAGCCCATTGAAACTAACTTGACACCGTGATTAAAAGCAGGTTCCAGGATTTCGCCTTTTTCGCCAGGACGGACAGTAATTTGGGCATCACTCAGCCCTAACATCGTGGGGTCGTTGGGACCGTAAATATCGGCATCGAGTAAGCCGACTTTTGCCCCGGTTTGTGCTAATGCTACCGCCACATTCACAGCTACCGTACTTTTACCTACACCGCCTTTGCCGCTAGAAACGGCGATAATGTTTTTTACACCACTAATGCCAGTGCGATCGGGTAAGCTTTTTTGCTGAGGTGTTTCTGCTGTGACTTCTACAGCTACATCTGTAACATTTGGTAGTTTTTTTACCGCTCTGCGGCAATCATCAACGATAAATTCACGTAGAGGACAGGCGGGTGTCGTTAATACTAAAGTGAAGCTTACTTTGCCGCCGTCAATTTTGACGTTGCGAATCATGTTGAGTTCTACCAAACTTTTGCGAAGTTCTGGATCTTCCACCGGTCGCAGCACATTTAGAACCGACTGAGCATCGAGGACATCATACATCGTGTTTTCACCCTTGCCGCTGTAATAAATCTTTGCAAATAGTTTTTACTATCTACTTGCATCTTAACTTTATGAAGGTATTGTTAGTTGATGGTTGGAGCGTTGGAGCGTTGTTATGTGTTAGTTGTTATTTGTTAGTTGTTGGTTGGAGCGTTGGAGCGTTGTTTTAACCCTACCCATTCCCCATTCCCCATTCCCCACTAACTCTCTGCTGGCAATCCTGCCTTTTCTACAGCATCAACTAAAGCGCGGGCTACGCGATCGCTATAAGGACGGGAAAACGACCAAATCAAAGGCGATAACCAACCGCGTAAAGTTACAGAATAAGATAAACAAGTGCCACAAACTGTGGACTCTAGTTGATAAGTCACTCGTTCTTCTACACCGGGAATCGCTAGCACGCGGATAGTTAGCAGTTCTCTGGGATTGACGCGCTCGACAAAAATACGGATAGGAATCGGTGACAAGCGTGTTACCGCTTGAAAAATCAATCCGGGTTTGGGTACTAATCCGTATGGAACATTGGTACTCTTCAGCATTGGATGCCAGGAAACGTCTGCTAAATCTACTACCTTTTGCCATAGTTGGTCTGGTGAAGCAGAACTAATTTCTCGATACGTTCGCACCAAAGAAGCACAAACCCGACGCCGTTTGCGGTGGATAAATTTGGACAACCAAGCTTGCATTTTTATAATCCTCTTCCTGGCTACACATCTGGTTGGGGCCCTATCGCAATGGGCATGGGGCAATGGGCAATTGTTTAATGGGCATGGGGCATGGGGCATTGGGCATTGCGAATTGGGCATTGCGAATTGGGCATTGGGCATTGCGAATTGCATTCGGGAGAAATTCTTTCCATGCCCCATGACGGCAGGTGCTACAACGGAGGGAACCTCCAAGGGCGCACTGCCTCCCCCATGCCCCATGACGGCAGGTGCTACAACAGAGGGAACCTCCAAGGGCGCACTGCCTCCCCCATGCCCCATGCCCAATGCCCAATGCGCCTTTATATGTTTATTTTTTTGTACGCCCTATGCCCCTACACACAATCTCAAAGTAATATCTTTTAATTGCAACTTGGTATCACACTTAAATGTTCACATAAATTAGGCATAAAAAACTTAGTCAATATAAAAGCTATACGCATTTGAGGGACAATATCTTTAGTTATGCCCGCGTTTGGTGGGTGAATGCTTGACTGTAACGCTCTTAAATTGGGCGACTTGAGTCGGTTTTTTTGGCGCGTATTGCCTGCAAATGTTTAAGTTGAGAGATTTGTTGCTTTTTAGAAATTGTAATTTAGGTTGCTGAATTTATTATGTTGACCAACTCGCTTCATCGCCAAACCGAATCATCTAAGTCTTTACCGCCAGCTGACGCTAAGGCTAGGGTGAGTCAGTTTATGAAACAGTTGCAGGACAAAATTGCTCAAACCCTGGAAGACGTGGATGGTGTGGGTAAGTTCCAACAAGATAGTTGGGAACGTCCTGAAGGAGGTGGAGGGCGATCGCGTGTTATGCGTGAGGGTGCAATCTTTGAACAAGCTGGTGTCGGTTTTTCGGAAGTTTGGGGAGAACACCTACCACCCTCTATTTTAACCCAACGCCCTGACGCAGAAGGACACCGCTGGTATGCTACGGGTACTTCAATGGTGCTACATCCTCGCAATCCTTACGTGCCAACTGTTCACCTCAATTATCGTTATTTTGAAGCAGGTCCGGTGTGGTGGTTTGGTGGCGGTGCGGATTTAACTCCTTATTACCCATTTGCTGAAGATGCAGCGCATTTTCATCAAACTATCAAAGGAGCATGTGATAAGCATCACTCCGAGTATTATCAAGTGTTTAAGCGTTGGTGTGATGAATATTTCTACCTCAAGCATCGCGGGGAAACGCGGGGTGTAGGTGGTCTATTTTTTGATTACCAACATGGTGAAGGTGAATTATATCGCGGTCCCCATCCAGATGGTGAGGCGGCTATTTACAGCAATCAGCTAGGTGCGCCAGAATCACGCAGTTGGGAAGAATTATTTACTTTTGTGCAAGAATGTGGTAATGCCTTTTTACCATCTTACGTGCCAATTGTCGAGCGGCGACATAATACAGAATATGGTGATCGCCAACGGAATTTTCAACTTTATCGTCGGGGACGGTATGTAGAATTTAACTTAGTTTACGACCGAGGCACTATTTTTGGTCTGCAAACCAACGGACGCACCGAATCTATTCTCATGTCCTTACCTCCCCTAGTACGCTGGGAATACGGCTATCAGCCAGAACCTAATTCCCCTGAAGCCCAGTTGTACGAAACCTTCCTCAAACCTCAAGATTGGGCAAACTGGACACCAAACCATAGTGTTGAGTAGAGAGGCACGGAGTTAGGAGTTAGGAGTTAGGAGTTAGGAGTTAGGAGTTATGAGAATTCTCCTCATCTTCACCATTCCCCACTCCCACTTCCCACTCCCCACTCCCTACTCCCCACTCCCTACTCAGCACTCTTTTGGTAAGTTAAACTACTATGAGAGAAAGCACTTAGCAAAAAAAAGTGACAGTTTTGGCTGTTGCTTGTTAATCTCAAGCATAAGCATTGGACGTTTTTTTTCAATTGGTGAGCCAACTATTTCACTATGAGCTTCTAAACTGTGTATCAGTAGCAAAGTGATAAAGATTACTTTTAAAAAATCTTTTGGCTCACTAGTCCAACGCTAAATACAGCCTATGTCAATTTGACAGAAGCGCCAATGGGAGGCGAGCGTGATTCATATAGATCAAAAAACTTATACAACTCAAGATGGCAATACCGTTATTGTCTTAACTCCATCCGGTCGCCTAGATATTACCACAGCTTGGCAATTTCGCTTGAAGTTACAGGAATGTATCTCTAAACTAAGTCGGCATGTAGTTGTCAATCTTGGAGGAGTGAATTTTATTGATAGTTCTGGTTTGACATCTTTAGTCGCGGGAATGCGTGATGCTGACAAAGTAAAAGGTAGTTTCCGCATCTGTAATGTACATCCAGAAGCAAAACTGGTGTTTGAAGTGACGATGATGGATACAGTGTTTGAAATCTTTGAAACTGAAGAGGAAGCTTTAGAAGGTGTACCTCGCAGCATCGCCAGTTAAAAAAAAGTTATGAGTGAGGAGTTAGGAGTTAACTAAAAACTCATAACTCATAACTCATAACTCATAACTCATAATTGCGATCGCTTCGTGTAGCGATAAGGACCCATAATCGCTCCCCAAGTCGCTTTTCCTTCCGGGTCAATTCCTTTGTCGTAGCTATAAAATTCGTCTTTAGTGGCTTCAAACCCTAAGGATACTTGGATGGTATTGCCACTATAAGTAAAGCAACAGCGAGTGTCTGGCGGTGCAGTAGCTGTAAATTTGTAGCAATTGGGACTTATTTCTTGCTGCCTAACAGAAAGAATGCAACCTGGTAGTAAATTTAATTGGTCTGGTGTGAGGGTATTTAGTAAAGCCGGGTTTTGACCAGCGCATTTTAAGGTGTCTGGATCTTTAGGCATATAATATTGGACTTGGATAGCATCAGCGTCACCTTTTTGCTGTAACCGCATAATTCGCTGACGGTAAGGCTGATCTAATTTCAGAATATTAGCTTGTTCAGCAAACAGGGTAAAACTGTCTTCTGAAAATAAAGCAACAGGTCTAAGCCACATTCGTAAGTGAACATACCAAGCTGGATCGGCGATCGCTTGAGCGCGATTATCAAATTCACCAGCCAAATATTCAGCTAAGGCAGTTAACTGTGGCGAGAAGCTCATATTAATGCACAATTATGACGTATCATAATTTTTGCATAGTTTTGTCCAGCTGAGGATTCCTAACTCTTATGGTGTGTTAAAAAATAATTGTCAAGGAGCGCAAATCAAGCAGCCAATACGTGTGTAAACCTCAACTTGGCAAAGTTGCCGTGAAGCGAGAGAATAAAGATACGTCGCCCAAAAGATTTTCTTTGTGAATAACGTCCGTACTGTCTCTGATACTAAGCGAACATTCTATAACCGCCACACGCGCCCGATAAATACTATTTATCGTCGAGTGGTGGAAGAACTGATGGTAGAAATGCATCTGCTGTCAGTAAATGCCGATTTTAGCTACGATCCAATTTATGCCTTGGGCGTCGTCACTACATTCGACCGCTTCATGCAAGGCTATCTGCCAGAACAAGATAAAGAGTCAATTTTTAATGCCCTGTGTCAGGCTATAGAGGAAGATCCGCAACGTTACAGACAAGATGCACACCGTTTGCAAGCTTTAGCGCAAAGCTGTGCGTCCAAAGATTTAATTGGGTGGTTAAGCCAAACGACTCCTACGGATCGAGATGCTGACTTAGCTGAACAACTCGTACGGATCGCTAACAATCCTAATTTTAAATATAGCCGTTTGTTTGCGATCGGTTTATTTTCTTTATTAGAACTGTCAGATCCAGAATTAGTCAAAGATGAAAAACAGCGCACTGAAGCACTGAAAAGCGTTGCTAGTGGCTTACATTTATCTAATGACAAACTCACTAAAGATTTGGATTTATACCGTTCTAATCTAGATAAAATGGCGCAAGCACTAGTAGTTATGGCAGATATGCTTTCAGCCGATCGCAAAAAACGCGAACAACGTTTACAGCAATCAACCACTAAAGTTACTCCTCCATCTATCAACGAATAATTAATAGTTAGAAGTTAGGAGTTAAAAGTGATGAGTTATGATTTATGAGTTATGAGTTAAGAGTTATTAATAATTTTCAACTCCTAATTCCTAACTCCTAGCTTTTAACTCCTAACTCTTAACTTTTAATTCCTAATTCCTAACTCCTAACTTTATACCCTTAATAAAAAGATATTTGAATCTTAAGTAGTTATCTGTAAGTTAGCAGGAATTTTTGCCAAGCAAGATTAATTCTGTATATCTTTAGGTTTTGGGAAAAGGGAAGATGAAAGGAGATGAGGAGACAAACTCCCCTTGTCCCCTTGTCTCCCTTGTCCTGTGGACACGTTCCACGGGCGGGGGGGAACCCCCGCACAGAAGTGTCCTCCCCTTGTCCCCAATAACCCCTCTCACCTTTTAGCAGGCGCGGGAGTTGCTTGTTTTGCGGGCACTTGGGGGGCTGGCACTTGGGGGAAAATCGGCGAAACGCCATTGGGGGCAGGATTAAACCCTTGCCCGGGCAAAGGCTGAATAGGCGCATTTGGGGGTAGATTGAAATTCGGGTTGGTTTGTGGATTAATCGGAGCAACTGGCGCGGTATTTGGTACAGGTGCAGCACCGGGATTAACACCGAAAGGAGGGATAACAGGTGGCGATGAGAAAGTAGGTTGAACTACAAAAGAGATTTGAGTACCCCCCTGTTGTCTCCATAAATCTACCATCTCCATAACATCGTTATAAGCCGTTGACTTAGTAACTTTCAACGCCAAAATACCATTAGGATTTTGCTTGAGATAATTTTTGTAACTCTCCGCTAATTGCTCTCGTTTTATTGTTTGTCCATCTAGGGAAGTTTGACCGATCGCATCGATACCCAAAGTTAATATCTGCCCTTGAGACTGTAGTTGTGCATTTGAAGTATTAGGTAGTGGTGTACCTGTTTTAGCTTCGGGCAAATTAACATTAATCGCTTCTTGTCGAGTGAATTGCAAAGCCGCCAAAATAAAAAATGTCAGGATACAAAAAATGACATCAATTAAGGGAATGATTTGAATTTGGACTTCTTCAACTGGAGTATGCAGGTTAACTTTCATCGTCTTATTTTCACACCTTACTTGAATTATTGACTATTGCTCTGGATCTGATGAATGTGAATCAGATTCGGTTGGTGGGGGGGGAGGAACTTCCGAAAATTTGTTTCTACCTCTTTTGCGGGGTGCAGAGAACTTTTCCCGTGAAGAATCTCGCTCTCGACCGGGTGGCAGCGCTTTTTCTAGTGGATTATTGCTAAAATCAGGCGGTGACTGCCGATAAAGCAATTCCATATCATTCCCCGCTTTGCGAAAGACTTTAACTTGGTTAACGAGAAAACCTTGAAATAAACGGTAAAATGCCAGACTAACGATCGCCACACTCAGACCAGCCGCTGTAGCAATTAACGCTTCTCCAATACCAGTAGTCACCCCCGCTGTCGATGCGGTTCCCAAATCGCCAATCCGAATAGATCGCAAAGCCTGAATCAAACCCAAAACCGTACCCAACAATCCTAATAATGGCGCAAGGGCAATTACAGCTTCTAAAAGTTTTTCCCCCCGACGCATCCCTGCTAATTCGTCTTCTGCGCTTGCTTCCAGCGCCAGTCTAAACGTTTCCGTGTCGGTTTTGGGCAAGTTTAAGGGCGCAAAAAGAAAGCGTCCTATAGGCTGAGATGTCGCTTGTCTGGCAATATCTCTAGCTGTTACCCAATTTTCACAGGCTGCATCCAGCACGCGATCGACTATTTCCTTTTCCTGCGTTAATATTCTTAACCAAAACCACAAACGCTCGAAAATCACGCTTAAAGACAGAACCGACAGGGCAAGCAAAGGCCACATCGCCGGTCCGCCCTTGTGTATCAAATCTAAAATATCCACTATTTTCGGTTTCCTCCATTTATTCTGCGTGCAACTATCCCAAAGCATTTTAATTTTAAAGATTAATGCACCACAGCCAAGACTTGTGTTAACTATCACTTGATAGAATTTGGTCTTACTTGAGAGTAGGTCTTCACTCACTAATTAGGGCGGTTATTCCCACAGGAAGTTTAGGGCATAATTTGCCAAAATTAAAGTTAACTGGAGGTCTAAAACATGAACTTCTCAATTCAAGCAGTTTACAACTGGTATCGTAATTTACTTCGTAACCCCAAATACCGCTGGTGGGTTATTTTGGGAACGCTGCTTTATTTTGTTAGCCCCTTTGATGTGCTGCCAGATTTCTTTCCAATTGTGGGAGAACTGGATGATGTTTTCCTTTTGACACTACTAGTTACGGAAATGTCCCAAGTAGTGATTGAAGGTTTTAAAGCCCGTAAGGGTGATGTAGATACCACAGCGGCTAATACTGCTGAGACTTCTACCTCTAACGCCGACACTATTGATGTTGATGCTGTCTCTGTCAAGTAGTTACCGTTTAGAAATAAAACTTAATCAACTTTCTTTTCCCTCTGTTCACAATTTCCCTTCGTGAGTAGAGGGATATTCGTAGTAAGCTTATCGTTTAAAAAGAAAGCGCAAAGAGCGCTTACTACGTAAAAAATTAAATTTTAATTACTTATGAATAATAGCGATCGCTCACAAAAGCCGCATATCATTGGATTGTTACCGGCAGGTGGACACGCAACCCGGATTTCACCTTTACCAGTAAGTAAAGAATTATATCCGATTGGCTTTCGGTGTGTAGGTGATGAATTCAACTTACGACCAAAAGTCGTTTGTCACTATCTGCTAGAAAAAATGCAACTCGCAGGAATTGATAAGGCTTATTTTATATTGCGATCGGGTAAATGGGACATTCCTGCCTATTTTGGCGATGGTGAGATGCTTTCGATGAATTTGGGCTATTTAATTATGAATTTGCCTTATGGTGTCCCCTTCACTTTAGATCAGGCTTATCCGTTTGTCGGTGATGCGTTGGTAGCTTTGGGTTTTCCTGATATTATCTTTCAGCCGGAAGATGCTTTTAAATTAATTATTGCACGCCAACAGGCAAGTGATGCCGATGTGGTTTTGGGATTATTCCCCACAGATAAACCGCAGAAAGCTGGTATGGTTGAGTTCGATGATACAGGTAGAGTCCGTTTAATTATCGAAAAACCTCCGCAGTCAAATTTGCAATATATGTGGGGTATTGCTGTTTGGAAATCAACTTTTACAGAGTTTTTGCATCAATATCTGATTACTCTTAACGCTTACAGCAACTTATCAAAGTTACCAGAAATACCCATTGGCGATGTAATTCAGGCTGCTATTCAACAAGGTTTTCACGTAGAAGCCGAAGCATTTCCCGATGGTACTTATTTGGATATTGGCACACCTGATGATTTAGTGCGGGCAGTGCGCGAGCTTTACGGCTTGTAACAATAATTTATCGTAGAGACGTTCCGGACGGAACGTCTCTACAAAGGTTTTCATAATCCAAGCTGACGCCAATAAACTCCATTTTCTCGCTGCATCAATTGATAGCCAATCAATTCTCGTCGCAACGTAGCGCAGTCGGGGTGGTAGCGCTTGAGAATTTCATTTACCTTCGGTTCTGGGTAGTTGACTCCCATTTCAAAGTTGTTTGCTAACCACTTAAGAATGACTAAGCGTTTTTTGCGACTTGCAGGAATTTCTTTTAGACGTGGGTGGGAGTTGGTGCGATCGCTCGATATATAATTTTTCAATACTTTGTTTGACGACACTTGAGTTTCCTCATCCTCAACCACAGAAGCCATCTCAACAGATGTAAAAATCTCCTTGCTGATGCTTTGTAAAATTTCGCTATCAAGTTTGTATAACTGAGTATTACTTGAGGAGCGCATTTTTACTAAGTTCAGTTCGTTTAATTTCGTTAAATGATGGGATATCGTTGGTTCTTTGAGATGCAGTAGCATCGCCAATTCTTCCACACTGCACTCGTGGTTAGCCAAAATACCCACAATCTTTAACCTACTATCGTCCGCCAACGCTTTGAAAAAGCGCAGCAAAATCTGAAATGATTCTTTTTGCATTTTTAAGTCCTAATTAGATATACATCTAATTAGAAGTATATCTAATTAGCTCTGCCTTTGCCATAAACTAGATACAAACTGTACACGCCGAGTCAAACTCAAGCTTGGGTGTAAGATAATAGATATTAGGACTTACGCAAAAATAATTGTAAGGCACATTATACAGTCGCGGTAATTCATGAATTACCGCTACTTACGATGTCTGCGTGCGTAAGTCCTAAATATTTACGGTGGTGTCAAGCGCCAATAGACTGAATTTTCTCGCTGCATTAACTGATAGCCAATGAACTCTCGGCGTAAAGTAGCGCAGTCAGGATGGTAGCGCTTGAGAATTTCATTCACCTCTGGTTCTGAATATTTGACTCCCATCTCAAATTTGCTTACCAACCACTTGAGAATTACTAAGCGTTTTTTACGGCTTGCAGGAATTTCTTTCAGACGATGCACAGACTCATTGTTAAAAACATCACCCTCTAGATAGGTTTTTAATACTTTGTTTGCCCACGCTTCATTATCAACATCCTCAACCAAGGATGCTATTTTCTCAGGTGTGAAAATTTCCTTACTAATGCTTTGCAAAGCTTCGCTATCTAACTGATACAGGTGGCTGTTACCCTCAGAACGCATAGTTACTAAATTGAGTTCCTTGAGTTTCGTTAAATGATGCGATACAGTCGGTTCTTTCAGTTGCAATAACGCTGCTAATTCTTCAACGCTACACTCCTGATTTGCCAAAATACCCAAAATCTTCAATCGGCTTTCGTCTGCTAAAGCTTTGAAAAATTGTAATAATGTCTGAAATTGTTCTTTTTTCATAATTGGGGACTTGTAGTAAGCGCAGAGAGCGCTTATTTAAGCGCTCTTCTCGCTTACTACGAATTACTACTCCACAGGACGGACGATCGCAGGTGTATTTGGAGTCTTAGACTGGAAAACGGCATCTATTGCCTTTTGTAAAGTTTCTGCCATAACGATGCGGTTTTGGTAAACTACAATTACCCTAACTAAAGTTGGCAGGCTATTTTGTTCGGCTTCTAAATACAGAGGTTCAACGTACAGAAGAGATTGCTCAATCGGAATTACTAACAAATTACCCTGAATCGCTCGCGAACCGGCGCGATTCCACAAAGAAATCTGCTGAGAAATCACCGGATCTTGGTTAATCAAAGCTTCTATTTGTTCTTGTCCATAAATGAGTTGCTGTTTGGGAAACTCATAAAGTAGTAACTTACCGTATTCTTCTTGATCGGAACGCGCAGCCAACCAAGCGATTAAGTTAGCGCGTTGAGTTGGTGTAAAAGGAAGCAGCAAAATAAACTCTTCTGTGGCAGCGGTTGGCAGCTTCATAATTAGATAATAAGGCTCCACGGGACGCGGTTCGCTTCCATAAATCTCGGTGGGTATCTGCCACAAATCTTCGCGGTTGTAAAATACCTGTGGATCAATCATGTGATAAGCTAGCAAACGTTCAGATTGAATGCTGAACAAATCCACCGGATAGCGGATATGACTTTTGAGAGCATTTGGCATCACAGAAAGAGGTTTTAACAGGTTGGGAAAAATAGCCGCTAAAGTGTTGATAATTGGGTCTTGTGGATCGGCAACGTAGAAGTTAACAGTGCCATTATAGGCATCAATAACGACTTTTACAGAGTTGCGGATGTAGTTAAATTTATTTTTTCCTGGGTCGGAATAAGGATAGCGATCGCTTGTAGTGTAAGCATCCAAAATCCAGTAAAGATAAGTTTTTTCTCCTATACTATTAGTTCCACCCGCATCCGCTGCAACTAAATAAGGATCGCTATCGTAACGTAAAAAAGGAGCGATCGCCCGAACTCTTTCTAAAATATTGCGCCGAAACAACAACTTCGTTTCCGTCTGAAAATTTCGCGCCAGCAGCATTTGCCAATCTTTTAGATACTCAGCAAATAACAACCGTCGCCACCTAGCACCAATCGCTATTCCACCGCGTCCATCATACACGTTATACACATTCTCGCTGCCGCTGGGATAGTCCAACTCTCGGTTGGTTGTCCCTGTCATTACATAAGTATTAGTAATTTCACCATAATAAATTCGCGGTTCACCAATCGGAATACTTGCCCGAATTGCTTCATTCGATATCTGCAAAGAACCTTTACTGCGATCGACTCCAATATCCTTAACGTAATAATCGGGTAAGCCGCCAGAAACTACAGTATTTACCGGACTAAGTGTAAAGCCGTAACCGTGGGTATAAACTAAATGTTTATTTACCCAAGTCTGCGCCTGCTGCGGAACCGCCGTATAATCTAGTTCCCGCGCCGCAATAATCGTCTGTTGCTTCTCAGTCAAACCTTGAGCATTCAGCTTTCCAGCTTCCCCCTCTCCCCCTTGTCCCCCCTGTCCCCCTTGTCCCCCCTCTCCCCCACTCCCCCCCTCCTTCTTCAGGGTATAGCGGTCAATATCAGCACCTGGGAACTTGTAATAAGGTCGAATTTGTTGTAATTGACGGTTGGTTTCTAGCAATGGACGTGTATCCCACAAACGAATATTGCGAATCGTCTGGTCATTTTCTTGCAAAATCGCCGCTGTTAGTTCACCTTTGGGGTCAAAAGTTCGCGCTTCAATGTTATTTAAATTAAATGCCTGTCGAGTATGTTCAATCGTGCGCTGAATGTATGGACGTTCGCGGGCGAGTTCATTCGGTTGAACGATGAAGCGTTGAACTGCCGAAGGTAATATTTTACCAGAAATTGCCGCTATTATTAAATAAATTCCTAAAGCGTAAATCAGTTGACGCGGGTAAGGAACCGATTTGAAGCTGGTTTTTTTCGCTTTGGATAAAACTATTACTCGCAATAGCAGGTAAATGGCGATCGCCACTGCTAAAAAACTCAACCAGGTGTAAATTGGTAACTGTATTTCGACAGCGGTGTAACTAGCGCCATAGTTTACACTATCAGTAGAATATAAAAGGTGGTAGCGCTGCAAGTAATAATGAAAAGCGATCGCTAACATCACTAAGCTAGTTAAAGCGTTTAAATGCAGTCGCTGCGATACAGAAAAGCCTTTAAATCTACCTTCACTCAGACTATTTCCTGATAGCAAATAAATTAATGCTACTGATGCTGTGCTGTATAAAAGTAGTCCTAACAACCAAGATGCTAACAAGTCCCAAATAGGTAGAGAGAAGACATAAAAGTTAATATCTTTGTGAAATAATGGCTCAGTTTGTTGAAAATTAGTGCTATGGAAATACTGTAGAAATTTATCCCAGCGTGCCGAAAGCAGAAAACCGAAAAGTAAACTGATGAGTAAGGCGATCGCATTTAAGCAAAACTGGTAATTACTCAAAATCGCAATTGTTAACCCCAGCAGCAATATAAGTGCTGAGTTTTGAGTGCCGAGTTTTGAGTAAAAAGAACTCAGTAGAGACTTTTCTAAAAAATGCCAAAAGTTCAGGGTTTCCTGACAATAGTAAATCAAAATCAATCCTACCAGCGCACTCAGTCCTAACACCACCGGTAAGAGAAAACGCAAACTCAGTTTTGGGGGAGTGGGGAGTGGGGAGTGGGGAGTGGGGAGTGGGGGAGTTAGGAGTGAGGAGTTAGGAGTTAGGAGTTCTCCCCCTTGTCCCCCTTGTCCCCCTTGTCCCCATTGTCCCCCTTGTCCCCCTTGTCCCCCACTCCCCCTCTCCCCCACTCCCCGATTGGCTATAGCCAAGTTAAACAGCAAAAAACCTGCGGAAGTGAAAAAAGCGATCGCGCACAACCCCAGTTGCGTCAACAAGCGCAACCAGAATACTTGTAAATATCCAACTTCATCAAACCAAAGAATTTCTGCTGCTAGGTGTGAGGCTAAATCAAATAACAGCCACAAACCCAGCAGTACAAATACTCTAAAAGTACGTTTCATCTTGCTGATTTTGGATTGATTTCTATCTTAAATTTTCCATCCAAAATCTCAAATCAGTTTAACTAAACTGCTCACCTGCATCTAAATTAAACAACATTTGCAGAGTTTGCATACAACGGCGTCTCGCATCAACATCTTGTTGAGCGCGTAACTGCACCATCGGGTCGTGTAAAATTTTATTAACAATTCCTCGTGTTAGAGCCTCGATGATTTCCTGATGTTTGTCGCCGAATTCTGAACCCAATCGCGATAAAGCTTTTTCTAATTCTTGTTCGCGAATGGTTTCGATTTTATTCCGCAGACAGCTGATGGTTGTGACAGTTTCTAAACTGCGCCACCAAATATCAAAGGCTTCCACTTCTTCGTCTAGTAAAACTTCTGCCTCCTGCGCCATCTTGCGACGGCTTTCGTAGTTTTGCGCCACCACCGCCTTCAAATCATCCACATTGAACGCTTGTACGTTTTCCACCTCATTCACGTCCGCATGGACGTTACGAGGCACGGAAATATCAAATAACATTAAAGGCTGGTTCGGTGCTAAAACCATTTCTAATTTAGCGCGGTCAAGTATCGGCTCGGTCGCAGAAGTACTTGTAAACACTAAATCACTATCGGCAATCACTGATATCATTGCCGACATGGGATGAATTTGAATATTTTGGTCGGGATACTGCCGTGCCAATTCTGCGGCACGTTCGATAGAGCGATTTAAAATGCAAATTTTCGCAGCACCTTTCGAGATTAAGTGTTGCACAAGTAACCGTGACATTTTCCCAGCACCGAGAATTGCTACTCGACAAGCCGCTAAATTTTGCACTTTCATTTGTGCTAGTTCTACAGCTGCCGAACTGATAGAGACTGCACCAGTACCAATGCTAGTTTCAGTCCGAACCCGCTTGCCTGCTGTTAGGGCTTGTTTAAATAATCGATTCAAAATCGTTTTAATACCGTTATATTGCTGTCCCAGTTTGTGAGTATGCTTCACCTGAGCCAGAATTTGCCCTTCTCCCAGCACCAGACTATCTAAACCTGCTGAAACCCGCATCAGATGCATTACCGCATCTTGGTGCAGCAACATAAACAAGTGTTGTCGCAGAGATGCAGCAGGCAACTTGCTGTATTCAGAAAGAAACTGATTAACTTCTCGAATACCCTGTTCGGTTTCTGGGGTAACGATGTAAATTTCCAGACGGTTACAAGTGCTGAGGATTGCGACTTCTTGAATATGAGGATAGCTAGCTAAGTGAGCGATCGCGCTTTCAGTTTGTGGTTCTGGAATACTCAGCTTTTCCCGGACTTCTACTGGGGCTGTTTTATGGCTTAACCCCACCACTGCTATATGCATATGTTAAATCGTAATTGCTAAATGGGGATTGGGAAATGGGGCATGGGGCATGGGGCAATGGGCAATGGGCAATGGGCATGGGCAATGGGCAATGGGCATTGCGAATTAGATTCGGGAAAAATTCTTTTTATGCCCCATGCCCCATGCCCCATGCCCCATGCCCAATACCCAATTCCCTAATCCCTAATGCAGTTGCACAACCTTAGAATCGCCAGACATGTGAATCGTATCCACAAAACGAGCTGTTTTTGACTGGCTGGAAATAACTAAGCTTTGAGTTCTTGCCCCACCGTGGAAGAAGCGAACACCTTGCATTAAGTTACCACTTGTGATACCGCAAGCAGCGAACAGCACAGTTTCACCAGATGCCAGTTCATGAGCATCGTAGACCTTATCCAGGTCAGTGATACCCATAGAATTCATCCGCTCAATGTTGGCTTGTTTGCTTTCACCAATCAAACCTGTTTTCACTACTTCTGGATCGTAGATCAATTGACCTTGAAAGTGTCCACCCATAGCACGCATTGCAGCGGCGGATATTACACCTTCAGGAGCCGCGCCAATACCCATTAAACAATGAATGTTAGTGCCGGCAAAACCACAGGATACGGCTGCACCCACGTCACCATCGGAAATTAATTGCACTCTCGCGCCGGCATCGCGGATTTCTTTAATCAAATCGTTGTGGCGTTCGCGCTTCATGACTACTACCACAAGTTCCTCAATAGAGCGGTCTAGACACTCAGAGAGAATCTTCAGGTTTTCCGTTGCTGACTTGTTGATGTCTACTTTGCCCTTTGCGGCTGGAGGTGCTGCTAGTTTCTTCATGTAGAAGTCAGGTGCAGCAAATAATCCACCTTTTTGGGAAATTGCCAAGACAGCCATCGAACCGGGTTGTCCGTAAGCTACCAGGTTAGTACCTTCGCAGGGGTCAACAGCGATATCAATTTCTACTAATTCATCTGGGTTACAGAAGTCTTTGGCATCTTCACGAGAGCAGATACCTACTTCTTCCCCGATATACAGCATCGGGGCATCATCGCGTTCGCCTTCGCCGATAACGATGCGACCGCGCATGTAAATCTTGTTCATCCGTTCCCGCATGGCTTCTACAGCCACTTGGTCAGCGGTGTTTTTTTCGCCCTTGCCCATCCAACGTGCGGAGGCGATCGCCGCTTGTTCAACAACTTCAATAATTTCTAAACCAAGTGTATTTTCCACAAATGCCCTCTAAGATTGCTTGACTTTGCGTAGTTTTATCAATGATTTCAGTTTTCAAGTCTACCAAAGGGCGGATACACCTGGAAAATAGTCTTGACTTGCTTCTGTGTTAAGTTTTGCTGCTAAATGTTTTATACCTGTCAAAATTGGCACTTGTGGGTACTTATATTTTGAGTGTTGAAGGAACTTCAGCAATAAGCGCGATCGCGCCAACTTCTGCTACCAAGTATTTTTGTTCAATCGAAAGCCGCTTTATAAATACAAAAGCTGCACCCAGCAGAAATTTCCCAGCGAGATAACATTCAATTCCCGAATGTTTATATTACGCATGATTATAAGTATAGTGACGAAATCTGTCTTGATTTACTGATAATCTTATCAGTAATGAATTTTTAAATCATAAATCATTTTTATCAAGAGGTAGAAACACCCGTGGGTTTAAAACTTGAAAAAGTCGTCCCTTGGGGACGTTCGATGACGGAATATGTCAGAATGTTTCACCTGAAAGGTTCTGACCTCAACTTAAAAATTATTGATTGTGCTGGAGGTCCTGCCAGCTTCAACGCCGAAATGAATAGTCAAGGATATCAAGTAGTTTCTTGCGATCCAATTTATCAGTTCTCCGTCAGCGAGATTGCCAAACGCATTCAACAGACCTATTCGTTGATTATGAATGGAATTGAGAACAATCAACACAACTACCTTTGGATAGAGATTGAATCTCCGGCAAAGTTAGGCGAAATTCGCATGGCAGCAATGCATCAGTTTTTAGAAGATTTTCCCACAGGATTAGAGGAAAAACGCTATTTAACCGATGGTTTGCCTGTGCTACCATTTCAGGCAAATCAGTTTGAATTGGCGTTGTGTTCTCATTTTTTGTTTACCTATTCTGACCAATTTTCCGCAGAATTTCATATAGAGGCGATCGCCGAAATGTGTCGAGTCGCCAAAGAAGCCAGAATTTTTCCTCTATTAAACATCTCCGGCGAACCCTCCCCTTTATTACATCCAGTACTGAGCGAATTACAACAGCAGGGATATGTAGTTGAAATCAAGCAAGTACCTTATGAATTTCAACGTGGTGGAAATCTACTTTTGCGCGTTTGTCAAGCAAAACACGTTAATTAGCTAATAGTTAAGCTAGAAAAAAATTACCAAAATCCATAACATAAAAATATGCTGAACTTTCTCAACCCCCTTTTAGGTCGCCACCCAGAACGAGTTAAGGCAAACGTGGAAATTTACACCTGGCAAACTTGCCCTTATTGCATCCGTGCCAAGATGCTGCTGTGGTGGAAAGGTGTCAACTTCACCGAATACAAAATCGACGGTGACGAAGCAGCCAGAGCGAAAATGGCTGAACGTGCCAACGGGCGCCGTAGCGTACCGCAGATTTTTATCAATAATCAGCACATTGGCGGCTGTGATGACATTTATCAGCTAGATACCCAAGGTCAACTTGATACTCTTCTCACCCAAGTTGCTGTTTAGGGCATGGGGCATTGGGCAATGGGCAATGGGCAATGGGAATAAAACCAAATCTCTTTCTATGCCCCATACCCCATGCCCCATGCCCTATGCCCCTTTAAATAAGAATATGTTAACTGAATACTCAGAATATCTTATACATAGACAATGGATGACTCATGCTCTAGAATTCGCACAAGCAGCAGGTAATGCGGGAGAAGTTCCCGTAGGCGCTGTTATAATTGATTCATTTGGAAACTTGATTGCAGGGGGTGAAAATCGAAAAGAACGCGACAAAGACCCCACAGCTCATGCAGAAATTATCGCCATTAGGTCAGCTGCGAAAATCTTGCAAAGCTGGCGTCTCAACGAATGCACTCTCTACGTAACTTTAGAACCTTGCCCGATGTGTGCGGGTGCTATTGTACAAGCACGTTTAGGACTTCTTGTCTATAGCGTGGACGATCCAAAAACTGGCTCAATTCGTACCGTTGCTAACATACCTGATAGCGCCGCTTCTAATCACCGCTTGCGTGTAATCGCAGGCATTGAAGAGTCTAAGAGTCGTCAACAGTTGCAAACCTGGTTTGAAGTGCGTCGAAGTAGCAAAATCTAACGGACAGAGGTAAAACTGTCCGGTAGGTGTGACACAAATTAAAAAAGAGAATCTACGGTGTATCTAACATAGCTTTGATGACAATTGACCCGACAATCAGCAGCCACCGTGATGATGGAACTTCACACTTCCGCTAATATTTGCCAGAAAACATCTGCCAATTCACAAACAATTGCTAAATTGGCTCCTACGACCTCTCAAGTTTCTCCTTGGTTAACTCCCTTGGCGTATGTGTTAGGGCGTCATTTCCTTTTACCGTTCTTCTTTCGTCAAATCAGGATCGTCGGCGAAGAACATATGCCCACCACGGGTCCAATTATCCTCGCTCCCACCCATCGGGCACGTTGGGATGCATTGCTAGTACCCTACGCTGCTAGTTGCTGTGTGGCAGGTCGAGATTTGCGTTTCATGGTAACAATCAGTGAATGTCAAGGGTTTCAAGGCTGGTTTGTCAGACGTTTAGGTGGGTTTCCTGTAGATCCTAAACGCCCGTCAATTAGCACTTTGCGGCACGGTGTTGAACTACTCCAGCAAGGAAAAACCTTGGTTATTTTTCCCGAAGGTGGGATTTATCGTGATGGTGAAGTTCACCCATTAAAGCCGGGAATTGCACGTTTGGCTTTGAGTGCTGAATCTAGTCACCCAGGACTGGGGGTGAAAATTGTCCCGATCAATATTAATTACAGCCAACCTTATCCGAACTGGGGTACGGATGTTAGCATCCATATTGGTTCCCCGCTATCAGTAGCAGATTACACTCATGGTTGCGTGAAACAAGATGCTAAACGCCTGACAGGTGATTTAGCAAAAATGCTGCAACAATTAAGCCATCACGAATCAGAGATAATTAATCACAGATTTGCTGAAGTTCCTAATTCTTAGTCATATGTTATGAATTCGAGCATTGGGTAATGGGTAATGGGTAATGGGTAATGGGCAATGGGCAATGGGCAATGGGTAATGGGTAATTTCAGGAGTAAATTTCCCCTTGTCTCCTTGTCTCCTTGTCTCCTTGTCTCCCAGTCCCCAGTCCCCTATACGGTGGCGTGCGGGAACTCGATTACACCAATGTTTAGTCTAAAACAAAGAAACTTAGTATGTAGCTTTGCTTTTATCAGAGACCAAAACAGAGTTAAGATACCCGAAGTTTCCATACTTATTGTGTGTAATTGTCGCGCCAATTTATAAGAATGAACTTTGCTGCAATTCCTTTAATTCGCTTCACTTGTTTATCATTCCTAGCAACCCTCAGCTTGCTATCGCCTGTGAATGCCCAGGTAATCAAGTTACCAAGCAATCCTAACCAAGCACAACCTATCAACCCCGACGACCCGAACAATCTCCGTCCTACTGCACCAAATGGTACCTTTTTAAGCATTGAGGGGGGCAAGCGTCTGATGAGTGAGGCAAGTAGTGCAGTTGGTTCTCAAAACTATGCTACTGCTGCGAAGAAACTCCAGGAAGCACGTCAGGTTTTTAACCAGCTATCTAATTTTTATCAAGACTTGAATTCTAGCTTTTCGGGAATTGATAACAGAATTTCTGATTCCCTACGAAAAAAGGCGCTAGAAACTGCTCAAATGCGAGATGAATCCACCTATCAGCTAGCGCTGGTACATCGGGCGCAAAATCAACCAGAATTAGCTGTGCCTTTGCTGGTTCAGATTATTCGCTCTCAAAACCCAACGCGAGAATTAGGTAAGAAGGCTTACCAGCAGTTATTAGAGTTAGGTTTTGTGGATTCTCCTTATCCTCGCACTGGTAGTAGTTCACCCTCCTCCCCCTCTCCCCGCACTGGTAATAGTTCCTCTTCTCCCAAAAAATAAAAACTCTTTTTTCGTTAATTATTCTTTTCTCCTCATCGCCCTCTCCTGAACCGCCAATGCTAGGATGGGGTTATGTGCCATGACATGGCGTTCTTAAAAAGTGGGCGATCGCTTTGGGCGTGTGCTAACCATTGCTAAAATCTTATATTGGCAAAGGTAAGCGACAGGTATTTGTTGTTAATAATAGAAACAGAAGTTTTTCAGGAATGGCGATGATTAGTCCGCAGCAAGTTGAGGCAATGATTAAGGCGGAACTGCCAGATGCCCAAGTTCAGGTGCAAGACTTGACTGGTGGTGGAGACCACTATCAAGTCACTGTAGTTTCATCGCAGTTTGCAGGCAAGGGGCTGGTGCAACAACATCAGTTAATTTATCGTGCTTTGCAGCAAGCCATGTCAAATGATTCAATTCATGCCTTAGCACTCAAAACGTATACTCCTGAGTCTTGGCAGACAACAGCCGCTTCGTAAAGTTAGGAGTTATCAGTTATCAGTTAGGAGTTATGAGTTGAAAAAAGATTTTTACTTCCTCACTCCTTATTTCTGACTCCTAAGTTTTTATTCCTCACTCTTGAACCCATAATAGGAAACCGAAAGAACATGACACCAGAAGTTAAAGATAAAATTGACAACTTGGTAAGCCAAAACAAGATTATGGTTTTCATGAAGGGAACCAAGTTGATGCCTCAGTGCGGTTTCTCCAACAATGTTGTACAGATTCTCAATACTTTGGGAGTTCCCTTTGAGACGCTTGACATTCTCGCTGACCCAGAAATCCGTCAGGGAATTAAAGAATATTCTAATTGGCCCACAATTCCCCAAGTCTATATTGATGGTCAATTCGTCGGCGGTTCTGATATTTTGATTGAATTGTACCAAAAAGGCGAATTGCAGCAAATGGTGGAAGTTGCTTTAGCTTCGTAAACCAAAACGTCTTTGGTATGTGTGATGCGTATGAGGCGATCGCTTTTTATTTGGCAGCAGTCTCATACCCCTGGATTTAAACGCGAAAGCGATCGCGTTGCCGAGTACTTAACCATTGCGGAACGCGCTTGTTCTAAAATTCCTTCAGCCTTATGTGGGCTTACCACACAAGACTGAAGGAATATTTTTTCTCAATACAATTTGTGCCATCCAGACCAATATTGCCCATTGACCAATGCCGATAATATGTTATAATTATCAGCGTTGATTAACGGTTACTAACGATTAGCTTTAAAAGGGTATTAGTAGTAATCGTGTTGTCGTTCTGGCTCGGGTTGGGTCATGACAAAGTTTGAGCCATCGTACAAGTAGCGGCTGGCTTCCTCCTCTAAACGATGAATCAAATAAGGTTCAATAGTGTTACTATGTCGCAGGGCGGCTAGATATCCATCCAAATACATCCGCATATCATCCGTCCGATAACCGCGATTCCATAGCTCGACGAAGGCGTCGGTAAGTCTTTGGTAGTAGCGAATGGTTTGTGTGTCTTGAAGCATAACTGAGGATAGAAATCTCTTTGGAATGAGAATTGTAAATGATTCACATGCAAATGTGAAGTCTTACTTTCAGGTTGACATCAAATTGAAGATGATAACTCTACTTTGGGGATCACTACCTATTGGCTACAGTCTAACTAGATCCTATTCCAGAAAAAGCAGAATCGGATTGCCAGTTTAGTATTCTTATGATTTTCTCTCAAAGTAGTTCGACTTGAGTGAGGGGTGTAAGCATTTATTTCATCTGCCAAATGGAATACTTCTTCATATTTGTGCTGAAAGAGAGCTTTGGTAAGGGTTAGCTTATTTGCTGAGATGAGAGTTTGTCAATAGCAACCAGCACAGAAAGCAAGATGTTTAACTTAGAAGATTTTACTTTCCCGGAATTCTAACAAAAATTTAAGAAGATTACCAATTCACCTTTGCCAAGGCATAAATTACCTACTTGTCAACTTTTTTATTAGAAAAAGTTATGCTAATCGCAATGGAGGTAACAAGGGCTACAAAACCTTAGACATTGGCTTTGTTACTTTGAAAGTCATCGACGCTAAGGGGTATTGCCACCGTGGGATCGGTTTGTATTGAAATCATAGAGGGAAATCCCCATCTGAGGTCGTTGCTGGGTTGGCACTTGCAACAACTAGAGTATCGCGTGCATCAAGCCGCCAGTATTTATCAAGCAAGGGAAGTTTTTATCAGCCAACAACCAACACTAATTATTCTTGATGCCGATTTGCCTGATGGCGATGGCATTGAGTTTTGCCGTTGGTTGCACCGTCAGCAACAACCTTTAATTTTAATGCTATCTGCCCGGACTAATGAAGCTGATATCGTCGCTGGTTTGAAAGCTGGGGCAGATGACTATCTCAGCAAACCTTTTGGGATGCAAGAGTTTCTAGCGCGGGTAGAGGCACTAATTCGCCGCAGACGCGCACCTGTAGCGCCAGCTTATCTCGATTATGGCTCTATCCAAATCGATTTAGTGCAGCGTCGCGTCCGCTTTCAAGGCGAATTTATCGATTTAACACCGCAAGAGTTCAGTTTACTGTATGTTTTGGCGCAAGCAGGCGGAGTACCTTTAAGTAGGACAGAATTGCTACGTCGCGCTTGGCCCGATGCGATTGACAACCCACGTACTATTGATACTCACGTTTTATCACTACGGAAAAAAGTTGAACTCGATCCTCGACAACCCAGTTTGATTCAAACTATCCGCAATGTTGGATATCGCTTTAACATGGAAATTATAAACGCCAACCCGCCACAATCACAAGCAAAGTTAGCGAAAGAGAGATTTACTAATCAACGTTCAACTCTTAGCAGTCAAGTTTCAGAAGGAGAGGTGGTTACTGGATAGTGGATGGTGGATGGTGGATAGTAGATAGTGGGTAGTGGATAGTGATAAATCTTAACAACTAGCAACCAACAACTAACAAATAACAACCAACAACTAACAACCAACACCTAACTCCATTCTTCATCTGCTTGAATTTGTGCTTGTGTCAAACTTTGACGTAAGTTAACCCAGTCTACCTCTAGGGCTTTTTGATTTGCTAACAAGCGACCTTGCTGTAGGTGTAATAAGCGGGTACAAGACATCTGAGCTAACTCTAATTGGTGATTTACCATGAGAATGGTGGTTTGATGACTTTGAGTTAACTGGGTTAAGACTTGCATTAAACGCTCTGCCGTGGCAATGTCTAAAGAAGATGTTGGCTCGTCTAATAATAAAATTTTCGGTTGGATAACTAAAGCACGAGCGATCGCTATTAATTGTCTTTGTCCTGCCGAAAGTTGTACCTCAGTTTTTCCTAACCAATCATTGGGAATGTGCAGTTGTTCTATCCAGTAACTGACACGTTGCTGAATTGTCTGTTTGGCGAAACCACGCAAAACTAACGGGTAAGCTAACGCTTCTGTCACTGTCATTCCCAATAATTTGGTTTCTTGCGGTACGAGTGTCACATTAGCGCGTAACTCTAAGATGGGAATTTGCCGATATTCCTGATTTTCAAGATAGATTTTACCGCTACTCGGTTCATCAAGGCGGTTGATGAGGCGTAATAATGAAGTTTTGCCCGCACCAGTCAGCCCGATAATCGCAATAAATTCGCTTTTCGTAACCTCAAAGGAAATATCTTGTAATATAGGATATCCTTGTTGGTTGTTTTTAAGGGTTTTCAGTTTGGCAAATAGATTTACTTGCTCTAGCTTTAGTTTGGGATTATCCAAGTGCAAATTCGGTAGGTATCAATTCTTCTTTATCTCACGCAAAGGAGCAAAGGCGCAAAGGTTAAGAAAATTTAACTTAAGCTACTCAATGTCAAGGCTGTGGTGATAGTCCAAGCATCAACTAATAGTAAGAAGAATGTAGATATAAGTAAGGCTAAGTACATCCACGGTTGTGCTAGAGGGTAGACATCTGTGGTGTCAATGCCGGTTTTTGCTTGTACTTGGCGGACTAATTGGGCAAATCCTGCCACGCGCATCGGTAGTAAATAAGCTTTGCCGTCTTGACTGAGGAAGTAATAAACTAAACCTCCTTGCCCTGTGGTACGGGGTTTTAATTCTTTGACTTGCGACCAAGGTAAAGACCAACCTTTACGAAAGAAGCGGGGAACCCAAACGGGGTAAGTAACTTGAATTCCTTGGTCGTCTAAAATTACTCTTTCGGTTAAGACTGCATACAAGGCAACAAAACCGATGCTGATTCCTACCCACAATAATGCTGGGGGTATGGGTGAGGCTGTTGCTTTGGATAAAAAAGGTAATGGTGCTGTGAGGGCTATATAGAGGCTTAACAGGGTGATGCGAATTAAGGGAGAAAGACGAAAAATGAAAGTTGAGGTATCAGTTGATGCTGTCACGGCTGAAATAGCGATCGCTTGCTTTTATTACATACTAACGAAATGATTCAGCTAGAAAGTCAAACGATTACGGTAAATACTTTTGCACTACAATCCAACCGGTTAGGGATACCCAAGCAAAGCCGATAAATAAAATAATATTCGTCCCGATGTGTAAAGGTCTAGCCCAAGATTTTCTCGCGCTAATTTGGGTTGCACTAAAACCAGATACTAAAACTAACGCTACGACTATCAAACCAGCTAATAAGTGTGAGGAGTGTCCTAAAGAACCAAAGTGACCGAAAGTTCCTACAATGCCGATCGCCAACAGCAGCATCACTAAACTTACCATGCAGCAACCGATGAGAAAGTGGAGATCGCGCACTTTTTGATTTTCCCTCCCAAACGCTGACATAAAAGACAGATGTCGGGAAGTTCTCATCTGAAACATCAAAACCCCAGTTACCGCAAGCAACAAATAAGCCAACAGCGATAACCCCATTGACCAAGCTGCTATTTTCCACAACCAAACGAAAGAAGGCAGATCCATATTAAGGATTGTAGATGAAATTAGGGCATGGGGCATTGGGCATTGGGAATAGGTAATAGGTAATAGGTAATAGAAAGAAATTGTCCCCCTTGTCCACGCCAGTCGCCTCAACGGAGGGAACCTCCGCACGGCGCTGGCTCCCCTTGTCCACGCCAGTCGCCTCAACGGAGGGAACCTCCGCACGGCGC
>NZ_JBPAOH010000103.1:0-28166 GCF_050875635.1 Tolypothrix sp. VBCCA 56010 | reverse complement strand
GAAATCGGCTCTCCCAAGCGATATTGTTGCTGCTGGTACACCCCATTAACTAACTGGCAAATGGTGAAAGTAGGTTGCTTGGGATTGCCGATAAATTGCAAACCCCCCAAACCGCGAAAGTCCACAATCCAATATTCTGGGATATTCAAAAAAGCGTATTCTTCCACTTTTCTGGCATAATCATCTTGCCAATTAGTGCTGACCACTTCAGCAACAAGCTTAATGGTATTACCTTTACAAATCACTGGTTCTTTTTGCCAAAGGGGTTCAGTACCAAGTTCTGCTTTATCTAAAACAATTACGTCAGGACGCAGTGCTGTGGCTTCAGCGTATAGGGGTTTTATCAAACAAGTTTTTGGAATTAACCAATTGAAATTAGCACGAAAAATTTCCACATAAATTCTACCAGCAATACTCCCCGCAACCGCTTCATGTGGACCGGTAGGTTCCATTTCTCTAAGCTCTCCGTCAATGAGTTCATAGCGTGTGTTATCCCCATATTGGGCAATAAACTCCTCAAAGCTAAGTAGTTTGGATGGGGTGTAGGTCATAGGTTGTTTCTTAACGGGACGTAGCCTAATTATAAGTTTCGTGAGGAGTAGGAAGTATTCTGTTAAGTTTATTATACTTAAGCGCGATGGCGCAAAGCGCCCGCCGTAGGCGATCGCCCTAACTTTTGTGTCCAACTGCCGATGAGTTAAACTGGTGTCTTTGAAAATGGAATAAATCGCTACAATAAAAAATTTCGCCTCAGCGTTTAATCGTAAGTAATCTTCTCAAAAATCTAGATAAATAATGTTAAGTATCCCCGTTAATCTGGGTTTACCTCGCGCACCTCGTTTGATAACATCTTTACCAGGACCTTGTGCTGAAGCGATTGTCAAACGCGATCGCGCTGTCACTTCTCCTTCTTACACTCGCGACTATCCCTTAGTCGTGGCGAGGGGTGAAGGTTGTATGCTCGAAGATGTTGATGGTAATATCTTTCTAGATATGACTGCGGGAATTGCTGTCACCGCTACCGGACACGCACACCCGCAAGTTGTCGCCGCAATTCAAGCACAAGCTGCTAACTTAATACACATGTCGGGAACTGATTTCTACTATGAGCCGATGGTAGAATTAGCAGAGAAGTTAGCTTGCCACGCTCCTTTCCCAAACGGTGCAAGAGTGTTTTTTAGCAACTCTGGGGCGGAATCAAACGAAGGAGCAATCAAACTCGCTCGATATTACACCAAACGTTCTTCAATCGTGGCATTTTTGGGAGCATTTCACGGACGAACTTATGGAGCGATGTCTTTAACTGCTTCTAAAACTGTGCAAAGAGCAAACTTTGGTGCAATGCTAGCGGGAGTAACACACATTCCTTACGGTACTCACGCCAGTGTGGATTATTTAGAGAAAGAATTATTTTTAACTATATTACCACCAAATGAGGTGGCGTCAATAGTAGTTGAAGCAATTCAAGGTGAAGGCGGTTACATTGTACCTGAAGATGGATTTTTGCAGAGAATTCGCGATATATGCGATCGCTACGGCATTCTGATGATAGTCGATGAAGTGCAATCGGGGATGGGACGCACCGGTCGGATGTTTGCCATTGAACATTGGGGCGTGATGCCGGATATCATAACTACAGCAAAAGGTATCGCTAGCGGTTTACCTTTGGGTGCAATTCTCTCACGTCCAGAAATTATGACTTGGCAACCTGGTTCTCACGCTACCACATTTGGGGGCAATCCGGTTGCTTGTGCGGCAGGAATTGTCACTTTGCAACTGCTGGAGAACGGTTTGATGGAAAACGCCGTTAATATGGGAGAATTATTGCAAGCTGGTCTTACTCGGTTGCATGAGAGATTTCCGAGAATGTCTTTACCACGAGGTAAAGGCTTAATGGTAGCGGTGGATTTATTAGATGAAGAGCAAAGTTTGGATAGAGAATTGCGCGATCGCATTCTTCAAGAAGCTTTCTTACGTGGTTTATTATTACTTGGTTGCGGTAAAGCTGCAATTAGATTTTGTCCGCCTTTAGTTATCGACAGCGAACAAATTAAAATAGCTTTAGATATTATTGCTGATGTGTTAGTTGAAATGCTTTAAGTCTCGCACCCAAATGTAAACACTTTCTTCGTACAGCATTTCATTAATACGAGCGCAAATTAAAGAAAAGCAATAAGAGTGCAATCTTAATGCATCCCGATGCAATCTTAATGCATCCCGATGCAATGCCAATGCATCCCGATGCAATGCCAATGCATCCCGATGCAATCTTAATGCATCCCGATGCAATGCCAATGCATCCCGATGCAATCTTAATGCATCCCGATGCATTTAAAAACGCTACGCTTTTACGTAAAACTGTACTTAGCCTCTTAGCGTAAAATTATTCCAACATTGACTTATGACACCTGAAACTACCCGCAACCTTTGGGAATTGCTTTGGCAAGAATACAGCGCTAGAGTAAGTTATGCCCGCACATACGAGCAAATGATAACTGCCGCTGGTGGTAGTATTGCTAATGACCATATTGCTTTTCGGTCTTTGCGTACAACTGTGGATAGTCCGCACGGTAAGATTAACTTGGGAATTGACTACTTGGGGCAATTAGCGGAAGCTTTAGGTTACGAGGCTGTGGGGGAGTACACTTTTAGTGAAACTCATCTTTATGCGCGTCACTATCGCCATCCACAGCAAGAAGAATTAGACTTACCCAAGTTGTTTATTAGCGAGTTGATTGTGGATGAATTGCCAGAAGCGATCGCTCAACTTATCCAGCAAACAGTAGCGGGTGACAATTTACTTAATTACTCAGCAATTCTTAATGCATTTGACTCGAATGCACAACGCCTTGTCAAACAATTGCAAAAAATCTTTACCCGTCCTTGGCAACCTCCCAAACATTCGATTGTGGAAAAAGTTAACGCTGTTACACAATATGGTGCTTGGGTATTATTACACGGTTACGCTGTTAACCATTTTACAGGATATGTTAACCGCCAAAATACGCCAGAATACCCAGATATAGATACTACCGCTCGTGGTTTGGCTAAATTGGGCGTACCAATGAAAACTAAAATTGAAGGGGATATTGCCATTGGTCTGCGGCAAACCGCTACAGAAGCAATTATCGAAGTAATACCTATATTAGATGATATAACCAACGCCGAAATCCAAATTCCCTGGACTTACGCTTATTATGAAATTGCCCAGCGTTACATGATAGAAGTGGAACCGGGTAAGCAAGAGCTTTTTGACGCTTTTTTGGGAAAGAATGCCCAACAATTGTTTGAAATGACTAGATTAGGGACTGGGGATAAGTAAAAGTTAAGAGTCAGGTAGAGACGTTCCGCCGGAACGTCTGTACTATAAGTTAGGAGTTGGGCATTGGGCATTGGTAATTGGTAATTGGTAATCGGCACGCTCGCATTTATCCCCCTTGTCCCCTTGTCCCCTTGTCCCCTTGTCCCCTTGTCCCCTCTTTTTTACAGGAGCGATCGCGGTGACTGTTGAAATTGACCAACTCTTAGCAGATTGGAAGAATAAAGTCAATATTGCAAGTCAAAATCTCCTCGAACTTCAAGAATTACCAACTTATCAGCGACTTTGCGGTGGTTTTGGTTTCCCTCCAGTACAGTTGACGGGAATCACTCAAACACGGGTGACACCAGCACTAGAAGCGATGAACGATTTATTTCAACACTTCGACTTGTTGGTGCAAACCGTTGATAAAGCAATCAAGCTGCGACAACAGTTACCGCGTTTTTTGTCAACACAAAAAAGTAGCGAAATTGCACAACTTTTAACAGGTGCTTCAATTGAGTTACCTGGGGTACAAACACCGCTAGCACAAAGAGAACTTTTGACTGGTGCAGAAACGACAACTAAAATCACTCCCGCACAGCTACTTCAAATGATGCAAAATGCTTTTTCTGTAGCTAGGGATGCAGTTTTAGCCGTTGACGACGCTTGGACACATTTAGATGTGATGCTGGCAGATGCAGAAGCGCAAATTCTTTCCTTGCAAAATTTAGCTATATCGGTGAATCAAGATTGTCAAACTGAATTAATTCAAGCTGCGAGTGCGATCGCTTATTTACGCCGAAGTATAGAACAAGACCCTCTAGGAACGAGTGCGGTGTTTCAACAGCAAGTCCAGCCGATGTTAGCAGACGTAAAAGCGAATTTAGAACATCATATCAAACAACAAAATCAAATTCGCGAAAAATTGGCGATCGCTCACAATTTGTTACAGCAGTTAAAAGAAATTCACACCAAAGCGATCGCAACTTTTGCGGAATGTCAGGATAAAGTCTTGGATCGTTCTATATTGCTTCCTCCTTTACCGGAGGAACAAATTGAAGCGCTTAGACAATGGCTTATGAAGTTAGAAACTAAGTTAGCTGAAGGTTTAGTCAATCCAATTATCGTTGGTTTAGACAATTGGACTATCAAAGCTAAAGAATATATAGCATCAGAACAACAAGCATATGCAGTTAATAACGCTCCCCTACAAACTCGTCGAGAGTTACGCGGAAGGTTGGACGCACTTCAGGCAAAAGCGCTGGCACGGCAATTAATCGAAGATCCTATATTAACTGAACTGGCTTTACAAGCGAAGCAACTTCTCTACAGTCGTCCAACTCCTTTAAATAAAGCCGCTGAATTAATTACTCAATATGAAAAACGTTTGAATCGGTAATGGGGAGTGGGGAGTGGGGAGTGGGGCATGGGGCATGGGGGAGGCAGTGCGTTGGACGGGTCTCCCGGCTTAAAGCATCTGCCGTCATGGGGCATGGGGGAGGCAGTGCGTTGGACGGGTCTCCCGGCTTAAAGCATCTGCCGTCATGGGGCATGGGGCATGGAAACAATTGTATTAGAACCCGCACCCGCGTAAAGCCGCTTGTTTAATTCCCGATGTTCGCTTTGCCCATTGCCCAATGCCCATTGCCCATTGCCCATTGCCCATTGCCCATTGCCCAATGCCCCATGCCCAATATAGGAGAGTCTTATGGACGGCGACCGCTGCACAAAAAATGGCTGTACTGGTATCATCGAAGATGGTTACTGTAACGTCTGCGGATTGGCGGCGGCGAAATTTCAGCCGAGTAGCCAAAGACAAAGCGCAACTATTACAGCAAGAACTTCATCTGTCACTACGGGGACGGGTTCTTCCCCACTAACCAATCGTTCTAAAGGTTCGCGGCGTACTAGTACAACCTCAGCTAGAAGTACCCGCAAGCACTTGGGCGCGGGGTTGATATCCGTACCCGAACTGCCTTCCACCGAGCCAGAAAAAGCCATTATCCCTAACCCGATAGTGCCGGAAAATAAACGCTTTTGCGCGAATTGTAATAACCCGCTGCGACGGGAAAAGGGATTTTGCAGCAAGTGCGGACAGAAGTATTCTTTTATTCCCTCGCTTTCCCCAGGTGATTTAGTTATTGGACAATATGAAGTTAAAGGAGCGATCGCTTATGGTGGTTTAGGTTGGATTTACTTAGGCTTCGATAAAATTCTATCTCGTTACGTAGTCCTCAAAGGATTGCTCAACACCGAAGATGCATCAAGTGCAGCCGTTGCGGTTGCTGAAAGACAATTTTTAGCAGCAGTGAAACACCCGAATATCGTGGGGATTTACAACTTCGTTAACCACGGTAACGAAGGTTTCATTATTATGGAATATGTCGGCGGCAAAACTTTGAGAGAAATTCGCAAAAGTCGCGGACTGCTACCAGTTGCAGAAGCGATCGCCTACATTCACCGCATCCTCAGTGCATTTGCTTATTTACATTCCTTAGGTTTAGTTTACTGCGACTTCAAGCCAGATAACATCATGCTTGAAAGTGGTGATGTCAAGTTAATTGACTTGGGCGGTGTCCGCAGAATTAATGATGTTGATGGTGATATTTATGGCACAGTCGGCTACAGCGCCCCTGAAGCTGGCGAAGGACCGACCGCTGTATCAGATTTATTTACAGTTGGTAGAACCTTGGCAGTGCTACTAACTAATATTAAAGGTTTTAGCAAAGAACACTTATACAAATTACCCAGTCCAGAAGAAGAACCAATATTTGCCGAACAAGAATCACTTTATCGCTTTTTAATAAAAGCCACCGCCGAAAATCCCGACGATCGCTTTCAATCGGCAGATGAAATGGCAGATCAACTGCTGGGTGTGCTGCGAGAAGTAGTAGCAATTAGCACTAATATTCCGCGTCCATCTGCGAGTAACGTCTTTAGTGGAGATATGCTAGCGCTGGGTAATGGTAATGACTTTGAGCCGATAAAAGTCGATTATCAGCAATTGCCCGTGCCAATGTTAGACTCCGAAGATTCTGGCTTTAATACAGTGGTAAACGCGAGTGCGATCGCCGATCCGGTGAAACGAACAGCCAGTTTAAAAATGGCAGTTAAGCTATGTCCCAATTCTGCCGAAGCATTACTGCGATTGGCAAATAGCCTAATTGACACTTTTGAGTACGACGAGGCAGAGCATATTATAGCACAAGTTGAGGCACAAGATGCTTGGGACTGGCGAATTTTTTGGTATCGCGGGCGATCGCTAATGCGGCAAGGCAAATCTAAAGAAGCACAAGCAGCATTCGACCAAGTTTATTTTGACCTACCGGGGGAACTTGCGCCGAAATTGGCGTTAGCGCTTGCGGCAGAACAAGCGGAAAATTATCAACTAGCAATTAAGATGTATGACTTAGTATCTCGTACCGATCCGGGTTATGTATCAGCGGCATTTGGGTTAGGTCGATGTCTTTGTGCTGTTGGCGATCGCAGCGGTGCGGTAGCAGCTTTAGAAAGAGTACCGCAAAGTTCAAATTTATTTACGCGATCGCGTGTGGAAATTGCCCGTACCTTAATTAATAGCGATCGTTCTACCCCCGGAACCAAAGAATTACAAGCTGCTTCCACCGCGATTGAAGCCCTCACATTAGAAGGAATGGATCGCCATAAATTAAGCAAACAACTGTTAGAAACAGCATTAAATCTGCTTACCTCGAAGACAGTCAAAGCTGCTGACGACATGAAAATTTTAGGACAGCCATTTCAAGAAAAGCATTTAAGAAAAGGATTGGAAAAAGCCTTGCGAGACATGGCACACCTCGTAACCAAAGAAGAAAAGATTCGCTTAGTCGATGAAGCAAATCGCGTGCGACCAAGGACTATTTTTTAATTAATAAATTTGAGAAAATGAACCAACTTATAGTCACAACCAAAAACTTGCAACTAATTGCTTGCACCTTGGAAATTGCCCAAGCAGAACTTAGTGATAAATCCAAATTTTCTGAGCTACTGAATGCATCTGTACCGAATACCTGGCCACCTGAATTTAACGACGATGAAACGATTTTATTTATTATAAACAAATTGCAAGAAGCTCCTGAGCAGTCAGGATGGTGGTCTTGGTACTTTGTACTAAAAGATGTAGTTACAGCATCTATTGTTATTGGTTATGGCGGTTTCAAAGGTAAGCCAACATCTGATGGCATCGTCGAAATTGGCTATTCAATTTTACCAGAGTTTCAAAACTTAGGATACGGTACAGAAGCCATCAAAGCACTTGTATCTTGGGCATTTGCTCATCCTGAAGTTCGGCAAATTATAGCAGAAACTTTGCCAGAACTCAAAGCTTCACAAAGGGTTTTAGAAAAAAGCCATTTTACATATATTGGACAAGGTTCCGAAGAGGGAATAATTCGTTATCAGCTTTCTCGCAATCACCAAATGAACTTAAAAACAGCAAATTAAACTTATGGAATGTCCAAACTGTGGAACGGCAGTATTGGTAAACGATAAATTTTGTGAAGAATGCGGTACATCCTTAACAGCAGTGGGATGTGAAAAATGTGGTGCCCAACCAGAAGCAATTGATGAAGAAGGATTCTGCTCAGTTTGTGGATTTCGCAAAGAAGTTCAACGACTTGAGATAATTATTGATTCGCGTCTAGCAGGAGTAAGCGATCGCGGACTCAGACACCACCGCAACGAAGATTACCTTACCCTGCAAACCGTCAATTCTAACACTCATATCCTTATCGTTTGTGATGGAGTTTCCAGTTCTAGCAATCCTCATTTAGCCGCACAAACTGCCAGCGAAAGTGCTTCTACAGCATTAATCGCCGCCATCAAACAACAAGAAAATCCCGAATCAGCCATCAAATCAGCCGTAGCTGCCGCCCTCTCCTCCCTATGTAATATTCCTTATACTAAAAGTATAAACTCAGAACCGGCCTCAACCACCATTGTTGCCGCCATTGTCCAAGAAAACATCGCTACCATCGGTTGGCTCGGTGATAGCCGCGCTTATTGGATTTCAGACAACAATTCCCAACAGTTAACCAAAGACCATTCCTGGCTGAGTGAAGTAGTCGCAGCGGGCGAAATGACACAAGCCCAAGCCAAACAATCTCCCCAAGCCAACGCCATTACCCGCTGGTTAGGCGCAGATGCCATTGACGACGCCATCCCCTCCATCATCAACTTCACCATTCCCAGTTCCGGATACCTCCTGCTATGTAGTGACGGACTCTGGAACTACACCCCCCAACCACAGCAACTCGCCAACCTCATACAGCAGACATCACATACAAATGCCATCACCATCTCGCGATCGCTAGTCGAATTCGCCCGTCACAGCGGCGGACACGACAACATCACCGTCGCCCTCCTCTCCCTATAAACCAAACGTCTTCTCCTTCGTGTTCTTCGTGTCTTCGCGGTTCGTTAAAAAAAGGATTTAACGAACCGCGAAGACGCGAAGGACACAAAGGAATAAGAGGAGCGATCTTGGTTTTTGCGTAAGTCCTTTTTTTACAAACAAACACCATGCTTAACCAATTCAAAGCCGAAGTCTTCCAAAACCAATTTTTACCCCAAGGCGCCAGAGAAGTTCACGCCATCATGACCGTCACCGTCCAAGCCGGTGATGGCATAGCTGCAACCTCCAACAACAGCAGACTATTCGGTATTATTTGCGACACATCCGGCTCAATGGGAGGTAAAAAGATTCACGCGGCAAGAGATGCGATGGTCAAAGTCGTAAATCTCCTGCCAGACGATGCCTACTTCTTCATCGTCACAGGTGCTAGTAAAGCTAGCGTGATTTGTCCAGTGTCAAAAGCTACATTTGAGAAAAAAGAGCAGGCGATCGCCGCCATCAAAGAGATTTATGCTAGCGGTGGCACACTCATGTCAACCTGGTTGAATGAAGCCTTAGAACAATTCAACAAAATGCCAAACGCCGTTCGTCAAGCATTACTACTCACAGACGGACAAAACGACGATTCAGACGAATTTAAACTCAATAAAATTCTCCAAGCTTGTGAAGAAGTCTTTCAATGTGATTGCCGAGGTGTCGGTACTGATTGGCGAGTTGCCCAACTCCAGAAAATTGCTAACAAATTGCTGGGTACAACTGACATCATCCCCAACGCCGAGATGATTGAAGCTGACTTTCGAGCGATTTTAGAGAAAGCCATGAGCAAAGATGTCAGCGATGTCGCAATGCGCTTGTGGACTCCCCAAGGTGCAAAAATACTTTTCTGCAAACAAGTGAGTCCCGATATTGTAGACCTTACACATCGCGCCAAAATTGTCAAGACCCAAGTTGTAGATTATCCCACCGGCGCTTGGGGAAAACAAGAATCTCGTGATTACCACTTCTGCATCGAAGTTAATCCCGGCAACGTTGGTGATGAAATGTTAGCCGGTCGCGCAAGTTTAGTTTACACAAACAACGGTGTAGAAACGAAAATTGTTGAGGCACGCATTCTCGCAACTTGGACTGACGACGATGCCAAATCGACCAAAATTGACAGACGAGTTGCCCACTACACCGGACAAGCAGAACTTGCCCAATCGATTCAGGAAGGATTAGAAGCGCGTGCCAAAGGTAATATTGAAGTCGCCACCGCCAAGTTAGGCAAAGCAGTGAAACTTGCCCATGAATCTGGTAACGAAGCAACAGCCAAACTCTTAAAAACTGTAGTTGATATAGAAGACGCACCCACAGGAACAGTGCGATTAAAAAAAGCTGTTGCCAAAGAAGATGAAATGGCGTTGGAAACTCGTTCTACCAAAACTACCCGCATTCAAAAATCACAAAGTTAGTCAATAGTCAATAGTCAAATTTTCAAATAAAGGACAAATGACAAATGACAAATAACATCTCTACCTATAAGTGTCTCAAAGGTCACGAATCAAGCGAATCCGATTATTGTTCAGAGTGTGGTGTGAAAATTCTCGGTGTAGGTGAAGCGATGTCTGACGACAAGCCGCTGCGCGTCTACGCCCCAACATTACCACAAGTACCACAAAACATAACTCTTGAAACTTGCCCAGCTTGCAGCGCACCCCGCGAACTTAACAGCGGCGATTTTTGCGAAATTTGCGGTTACAACTTCGTCACCGGCGTTCATGGGGAAGTGCCCATTGTTGAGAAGATGAGGGGAAAGGGGGGACTCCTTGAAGACAGGGAGACAAGGGGACAGGGAGACAAGGAGAGTAATTCTTCTTTCCCCCCCTCTCCCCATCCCCCCATCCCCCCCTCTCCCCCCACCTGGGAACTTGTTGTCACAATCGATCCATCCCTACGGCATCCAGAAAGCCCAGAAGCGCCAACAAATCAACAGGCGATCGCATTTCGCCTAAGCAAGGCAAATAACCTCATAGGGCGTAATAGCCAAGCTAGAGCAATTGAACCAGAAATTGCTTTGGATTTTGACAATGCTGTTTCCCATCGCCACGCTTTATTAAACCTTCAGTCAGACGGTTCTTTAACTCTGCGCGATATTAATTCTTCTAACGGGACTAAGCTTAACGGGGTGGAATTGAAGCCAATGGTAGATGCCCTATTACAAGATGGAGACGAATTCACTTTAGGACACTGGACTCGAATTGCTGTCAAAGTTATCCACCAATCTTTATAAGTTTCGTGGATTAAATAAAATGCAAAACTTTTATTTTGTCGGGTGCGTTATTCATAACTACGAGACTCTTTTCTTTTGTAGGGTGCGTTATGCATAACGCACCGCCAGTTGCTACAACGGAGGGAACCTCCCTTCGGGTTCGCCAGTTCCCCATCGTGACGGGAACCGCCAAGACGGGGACTGGACTCACCGCAACGCACTGGCTCCCCTACGGGACTCAAACTGCTATCAAAGTTATCCACCAATCCTTATAAACATAAAAAATATGAGTAAGATAATCTCAGCTTCAAATAAAGCAATTAAGAAACTCAATACTCCACAACTGCTTCAAGGTGGCTTGTACTTAACTTGGGCTACAAGTTTACTAGTATTAGTTTCTACCATGAACGGCATTCAAGGACAGCGGCACGCTATTAACACAATCGGTAAAGATGCAACACCAAGTATCACTACTGCCCAGCGTCTTAAAGATGCAGCAGCGGGTATGGATGCCTACATTGCTAAAGAACTGCTATTACCATCTGGAGAGAATCAAGATGCTGTCAAAGGTTACGAGGAGCGATATGAGAAACTAACTCAAAGGCTGGTTGCTGCTGCGGAGAATATTACCTACGGAAATAAGGAGCGAAAATCTATCGAAACTTTGCAACTTGAACTAGGTAATTACATTGCCAAGATTCAACAGGCGCGTGATTTTCACGAACGCGGTGATACTAATAATATGCTGGTTGCTTATCGAAGTGCTGCGGAAATTATGGATGAGAAATTATTACCAGCAACCGACGCACTGGATAAGATAAATGTAGACGCTTTAAATGTTACATACAATCAGGAAAAATTTGACTTTGGCAAATCGCTATTTTTCATCGTAATTTCTGGTGTCGCACTAATCAGCGTATTAGTAGGGTTACAAATATTTCTCAGTCAGCGGACGCGCCGTACCTTCAATCCTATGCTGTTGGCGGCGAGTGCGATCGCTATTGCTTTTTTAAATTACACAACAGGTGCGTTTCTTTCTGCTTCCCAAAATCTCCGAATTGCTAAAGAAGATGCCTTCACTTCTATTCATACATTGCGGCAAGCCCGCGCTTTAGGCTACATCGCCAATGCCGCTCAAAGTCGCTATTTGTTAGATTCGGCTTTTGCTTTGAATTATGAACAGGCTTTTTTTAACAATATAGCCCAAATTGCCAAACCGCCTGATGGTGAGACTTTTGAAACAGTCGCTGCTGCCGCATCAGCACCAAGATACAAACCGAATAATAATTTCACAGGCTTATTGGCTGACCAACTAAAAAATATTACCTTCGCAGGCGAACGAGAAGCGACAGTGAAAAACCTGTCAACTTTAGGCGCTTATGTTGCTATTGATAAACAAATCCGCCAACTCGAACGCAGTGGTAAACATACTGAAGCGATCGCACTTTGTTTAGGTAGTCAACCAGGTGAATCTAATTGGGCATTTGATGAGTTTAGATTGAAAGCTAATCAAAAAACCTTTGATATTAACCAAGCAGCCTTCGACAAAGCAATTAAGCAAGGCTTTAAAGAAGTGGACGGCTTTGAGTTTACCACCCCAGTGGCGCTGAGTGCGATCGCTATCCTGACTTTATTTGGACTGCTACCGCGCCTGAAAGAGTACTCTACCTAATCCCAAATGTATAGTTCATCTGTTCTGATTTCAGATTATTCACTCTATCTGGTGATGTCGCTCAAAACTTCTGAACGATATCTTAAAAGTACCAGGAGTGATTGAACTCTGGAGACTGTAACTATGAACAAAATTATTTCCGCTAGTTTAATAGCTTTGGCAGCTACCAGTGTATTTTTACACGGGCAACAGCCAGCTGAAGCTAGAGGGCGTTACCAATCCCATCGATATCCCTATTACCATCGATATCCGTATTACGATCGCTATTTTTACCCGGGGCCACTAACATCCTGCTATCCTTTTACTCAATGGCGGGTTGACGAAGACCCCGCTTATCATCCTCATGCTTACTCCGACGGCTACCGTCAAGGACAGACAAGCGCTAAAAAAGGTGATAAATACAAGCCGCGCACTGCTGGCGGTGAATTCGCTCGCGGTTTTGATGATGGCTATAACGGAAAGGAATTTGCCGGTCAAAAAAACATTGTTCCGAACCTAATTAAACCATACACCACAAGTCAATGCGGTTTTTATTAACTTTCTCAAAAGTCAATTGAGAAATGACTGTATATTGGTTATACCCAGTCCCAGATTATAATCAATTTGCTGGGCTACTCAGTTGAATTGAAATAATCTGGAATTTTTTCATACCGTGCAATCTTGCTGTGTTACCAACTATTAACGCCCTAAAACAACCCACTAGTTCTGCTTGGGTGGAACAAGCGATCGCTAATTTAGATATTATTCTTCTTGACCACTCCCACTGCGAACGCAAAGCAGCGGGTGTCGCTTTAAATATGATGTTTCGCTATCCTTCCAATACCAAAATGGTACGGGAATTAACTGCGATCGCTCGTGAAGAATTAGAACATTTTGAGCTAGTCAATCAATGGCTTGAACGCCGCAATATCCCCCTTCTAAGCACTCGTGTGTACTTAAAACAGGCGTTAAAACGCCTACTATAAACTTTTATATTGTATTTAAGCAAGATTTGGACAAACGGTGGCTAATATGTCCAAATCATGTATAGTACATACATACCATGCAGAAGTCCTAAATATGACCCTCCAGTTTACATATGTAAGACTGCTAGTCTCTAATTTTGAGGCTTGTTTTATTTTTTATCGAGATATCATGGGATTTGATATCGCTTGGGGCGATGAAAATGGTGCGTATGCTGAGTTTCAAACCGGAAATACCAAGCTTGCTTTATTTAAACAACACTTAATGGCTGAAGCAGTTGGAAACGCGAATCAACCGTCTTCTGTGGAATGCCAAGATAGAAGTGCGTTGATTTTTGCAGTAGATAATGTGGATGAAACATATCAAAAACTTACAAAAAAAGATGTAAGATTTGTGACTGAGCCATGCGATCGCCCAGACTGGGGAACTAGAACAGCGCACTTTCGCGATCCTGATGGAAATCTGATTGAAATTAATAGTAATTTAAGTTCCTAATTTCATGAGAGCCACTTATAAACATTTTCTGATTCGTAACTGGGAAAAAAGCGAACGCACTTCTGCATCTGAAGTCATTCGTTCTGTATTATCAGAATACGGTCTGGGTTGGGAACCAAACGGTGCAGATCGCTCTGGTGTTGCAAGTCGAAGAATGCTACTTAGCAACAGGTGGCGAATTTTGGGTAATTGAACACCAAAATCAGATAGTAGGTACTGCCGCATACTACCCCATACATCGCGGTGAAAAAGCCGTAGAATCAGGAAAATGCATCTCTTACCCAGCGCTAGGGGTTTAGGACTGGGGAAATTTTTGTTACAACAGCTAGAAGAAGCGATCGCCTAGGAGTGGTTTCCAGCAAATTTGGATTGAAACCAAAGAGCGTATTAGCCGAAGCTGTCAAACTGTATGAAAGCAATGGCTATCAACCAGCAACAGGTGTAGAAACAACCAGATGCGATCGCGTTTATGTTAAAGAGTTATAACTCTTAACTCAATAGCGTACATTCGCAAAGAGCGATGTCGCGTACTAAGCATCAGTACCTGCTAACACCATGCCAGGTAAAAAACCTGCCATATATTTCTCAGCACCTTTTGGATCGCTTAGTAATTGTGCAGAAACCTGGGTAGCCTGTTCCCCAGGATAAACATCCTCGACATCGTCAATAACTGCTTGTAGAGCAGCCCTAGCGACTTCCGCAGGTGCTACCTTGGGATTGGGCCATTCCTTCGCTAACTCAGTATCCACAGTTCCAGGCATCACGCCAATTACCAGGATACCTTGTGCTGCAAGTTCTGCCCGTACCCCTTGAGTCATCGATATAGCAGCTGCTTTAGAAGCGCTGTAAGAACCACTGAACGGCAAATTTACTTTTCCCAGCAGTGACAAAAGATTGACGATCGCACCCCCACCATGTTCTTTGAGAATAGGTGCAAAAGCACGACACATAGACAACATCCCAAAGTAGTTGACCTCCATTTCTGCTCGCGCACTATCGATATCTGATGCAGCAATCAGTCCCTGATTGAGGGAGGTTCCCGCATTATTGATTACAAGAGTCACATCTTGACACTGAGTTGCTGCTGCTGCAACTGATTGAGGATTCGTCACATCCAATTCAATTGGGAAAACGCGAGCAGGATCGAGTGAAACAAGAGAGTTAAGTTTGCCAAGACTGCGAGCGCAAACATATATTTTTGCTACATCCAAATTCAGTAATTGCTCTACAAAGTGAGAACCGATCCCACCATTTGCGCCTGTGACTAATGCAACTACACCGCTAATTTGCATTTCCTGTTCTCCTTAAAGTATTTTGCCAGATGATGAACACCAGTAATTTTGGTTTTGGTGTCTTCAACGAGCCGATAAATTATAATATCCAAGGGTTAAAAGTTACCAAATGGATACTAATATCAAAAACTATTCCTGCCCTGTAGAAGTAACGATTGAAGCGATTGGTGGCAAGTGGAAATGTCTGATACTTTGGTGGCTAAGACGGGATGCGAGGCGTTTTGGTGAGTTAAAGTTATTAATTTCCAACATTACACAGAAAGTCTTGACTCAACAATTGAGAGAATTAGAAAAAGAGGGTTTAATTTACAGAGAATCATTCCCAGAGTCACCACCTCGCGTAGAATATGCTCTCACCCCTCATGGTCAAACTTTCACTCCCATCACCGAATTAATGTGCGAATGGGGGAAAGTACATAAGGTAGGGTATCAATTTAGTTACTGTCGCTTAGAAAACATGAAAGTTTTAGTTGTATCTCCTGAAGCTACAGCTATTTGCAGCAGTCTTAAAGAACACCATGCTACAGCGATCGCTGCTACAGATATTCAAGAGATACCCGATTTACTCAATCAAGTTCAACCCGATGCGATGCTAATCGATTTAACTTCCCTAAATGACAATGAAGCTGATTTACTGACAACTCAAGTCAAACTCAAACAAGTTGAGCAAAAATCCCGTAAGTCGATGGCAATGGTTGCGATCGTTCTAGGTAATGATTCTAAAGAACGTGGACGAGCATTTAAAATGGGGTTTGCTGTTCATATTCCCAAACCCGTTGAAACTATAGAAATGGTGTCTACCTTGGCTAGCTTAATTGGGAAAGATGTGTAGGGGTTTGTTGTCAATCGATAGTGGAGGGTTATATTTGTAACAACAGCTAGAGATGGCGATCGCTTCTCGTGGTTTCCAGCAAATTTGGATTGAAACCAAAGAGCGTCTTAGCGGAAGCCGTCAAACTGTATCAAAGCAACGGGTGTAGAAACCGCAAGATGCGATCGCGTTTATGTTAAATTACTGCGGCACAGTTAGGAGTTAAGTACCTTCGCAAATTATATGTCGTGATTCGCAACAATTTTTTTAGCTAACAATTATTGCGGTACTGCAACAAACTTCCCACGTTTTATCTGTACTAAAACAGGCTCAGTTTCTCGCTCTCCTTCAGGACTAAATTTAAGTGGATATCCTGAAGTCTCATGATCCGACAAATTGACCTTTTCCAAGTTTTCGAGAATTGTCGTGCGATTGGGATTAGCAGACAAAGCCTGAATAAAAGCTTGTGTAGCATCATAGCTGGTTGCTGTTCGCCAACTCACTCCTCCTCCCCATTGGTTTTCTGCTTGTTGGGCAAAGTTTGTTGCTTGTGGTGCTCCCCTAAACCAAGGAACGACTACAATTAAACCTTCTACCGCATTTCCTCCTATACTTAAGATGTAATCGCTATAGAGACTATCTCCACCTAAAAGCTTTAGTCCTGGTCTGGCTGTATTTTGAGATTGGGATCTATGAACTACTTCTTTATTTATGTTAGCAATTTTTAGAGCAACATCTATATGTCCCGCATCTGGAATTAATACAGCTGCTTGTGCTTTATATTCATCACTTTTGTAAACTTCTGCATTCATATCTAGTGAGGTATCAGCTAAATTAATTTGTGGCTTACGAAGCACTTCACCTCCCAGCCTTTCAAATGTCTTTGTAAACTCCTCCCTCATGCTGTCACTGTATGAACTGTCAGGATTAGAGAAAATCACTAATTTTCTTAACTTCAAGTTATTGAACGCATATTCTGCTAATTTTTTTCCCCCAGCAGCATCATCAGGCAAACTCCTAAAGAAATTCCTACCCTGTAATTGTGTGCTAGTACTGGTTGGAGAGATAATAGGGATATCTGTTTTGTTGTACTCTTTTAACGCCGCTTTGGTGGATTCAGAACTGTAGTGACCAATAACTCCTAAAATCGATTGGTCTTTTACCAACTCAGCAGCTACTTGTTTTGCTTGTTCCGGTTGATCTGCATCGTTGGCGATTTGAATTTCCAACAATCGACCATTTAAGCCATTTTTTTGATTAAACTGGTGCTGTGCTTGTGCTACACCGCGTAACATTTCTTGATCGGAGTTTGTAACAGCTGCTGCTAAGGTAAAAGGATTTCCTTTATCACGGGCAAGGGCATTATTATAATAAATTAGTACTTCAGGATCATTGCGATTAGCTGCTACAGCTTGTCCAAATAGCTTAATAGCTTCTTTATAGTTTTCATGTTTAAAGGCTTTAATGCCTAAATCACGATTAATATTTTTAAGATTAGGAAATAAAGTGCGATCGCCATTACTAATCCTACTCTTATCTGCTACACAGGCAATACCAAATTCTTTCTGTTGACCTGGAGGACAATCAGATGAAAACTGATAAGTACCATAACCCACAGTTCCAAAAACTGTAATTACCGCTAGTATTCTTACTAAAGTTGAACCTCTATGAATTTGCGATGGTCGTTGTGTAGGAGTTATTATATTTAGTGTGTTATTTATTGTATGTTCATAAGCTTCTATTTCTGAGAGTCTCTTTCTAGGTAATTCTGTGTTAGGCTTAATTTCTAAGATTTGGTTATACTGTTTTTTTGCTAGTGTGTATTCTTGTTTAATTATTAAATGATGCCCATATAATGATAGTGCATGTAAAAGTTCTTCTTTATAAGATTCCGGATCGGCTTGATAAAGTCGTTTATAAAGTTCTAAGGCATTTTCAAAATTATTTACTTGCAAATATTCTTGAGCTAAAGACAGTACATTCTTAAAGTTGTTAGGATTGAATTCTAACGCCTGCTCGTAAAGTAGTATTGCATTTTGGTGTTTTCCCTGTTTACGCAGACTACTTGCCACAATTGTCAGATGTTTAATACTTTCTTCTTCCTCTTTCTCCAACTCCCATATTTCACTTCGCAGTGGATAAAACTGTACTAACCAAAGACGAACTAGTTCAACTGTAATTCTCCGTCCTGTATCGTCCAAAAAACCAGTGTTAACTAGCTGATTTACAGCTTGTATAAGTGAATCTGTGATAGAAATTCCATTTTGTTGCAACAGCATTAATGGGTCTTCTGGAACACGTTTTCCTTGTCTAATAGCTATCATTTCTGCTTCAGCAACAGATGAAAAAACTACTTGCTCTGGAATAGTAAGCCCATCCCAAAACCATGCTAGTCCAGCTTGAGAATTTTCAATTGCTTGGTATACAATATACTCTACATCAGTACTAGTAATTACCCATTTTTCTTGATTTCTTGCTAGGTTAAAAATAGTAAAGCATATTACCTGAGTAATATAGGGATGTCCTGCTGACAGTCTCAAAATAGTTTGTATAGCATCTGGCTCATATGTCAGTATTTTTTCAGCTGGCTTTGTAATTAAGCGTCTAGCACTCAAGTCATCCAGAAAACCAATTTCTTGATAAGGAGCATCCCTAAATAAGTGAAGCAACTGGGGCAAATCACCCACATTCCTACCTATAACAGGAATGAAAACTAATTTTTTCTGCTGCCTAAATAGTTTTTCTAAATATAAAAATAAATCTAAATGGTTATTTTTTTTGTCTAAATTTTTATTATTTAAAACATCAAATTCATCTAGCAAAAAAACTAAGCTTTTATTATCTATTTTCTGATAAATTTTTGGTAAAAATATTTTATCGAATAAATCTAAATTATTTTCTAGTTCGTCTTCTGTTGGTGCTCTCACCATATTTTCATCTATATCAGTTTGTGCTAAAACTGCTATTGCGAGATTGTGTAAAATGCAACTTAAACTTTGCTGACTTTTATCTTGTAGGTCAAAAAGCACAAATAAAAATTTATCCCTAGTAATAAAATTGGGGATTTGTTGAAGTACAGAAGATTTACCAATACGTCTTTGACCATACAATAATATAACTTTGACACCCTGAAGCAGATTATCCTCAATGAATCGGAATAGACTTTCTCTCCCGAAAAACTTTTCCGATTCAAATATAGGACGACCTATAATGTAAGGGTTTCTGGTAGCGGATGAATATTTCATACCTCTTCTCAATATAGGAAGCTACTCGTGTATAAAATGTAAAATTTGTAGCTTCCGCCGCATTTGCTCAAAAAATTTATTCAGGTGAAGAAGTAGGAGAAACACCTGAGAAAGTTCCTTTTGCAAAAGCGGCTACTAATTCTCCAAACCATTGGACACTACTACGGATGGCATCTTTATTCTTCCATACTTGTTCTATCACATTCTGGATCTTCTGTACTTGCTGGCGTGTAACATTACCAAAAAGTTTCTCTTTTTTTGTAAGTTCCTCTAAACTACTATTTTCAATCTCCTTAATAACCCACCATTCCATAATTGATGAAGCAAAAGAATACACTTTTTTATTTTGTTCAATCGTCGATTTAATAATTCCTTCTTCTTCCATCTCGAGTAGTTCTCGCTCTCCTTTACTAAAATCATTAATATCAATATTACCCAAGTTGTACTGACGTTGTTTGTTAAGCCGACCTCCCAAGTGAGACAAAGCAAGTAGCATAAGAAGTAGCTTTTCTCTATCATTTAAGGATTCCCAGGTATTTCGGAAGAAAGATTCTGTTGAGCGAAAGAATTCTAGAGCAAATTTGTTAATATCAGGTTTTTTCGCAGCACGCAAAGTCGGATGCAAAAGGAAGCAGGCTGTTTGCAATAGTTTGGGATGATTACCAGTAATTGTTTGCACCCCTTTTTTCAAATCTAAGTTTGTATTCCAGGGACTGGGTATAGATTTTAAGAACTCATCCACTTCTGTCTGTTCAAAAGCTTTTATAGGCACAAATAAGTAGTTATCATACCAAGAGGTATTATTGGCAGTTAAGTTAGCAGCAAGTTTATTTAAAGGCTTATTTGATGCAACAATTGTGGAAAAACACCTTCCTTCCTCACAATCTGCTAAATTACGAAATTCTTTTAAAAACTTCTGCCTATCATCATCTGTGAAACTATTTTCCTCCGTAAACACAGTATCAAAGTGATCTAACAGTAGTGTCAAATATTTTTCTGCGGCTCCTATTTGACGCAGAATTTGCTTAATATTTTCTACTTCTACTATTTCTTCTCTCAATATTATATCGAGTTGTGAGTGTACAGAATTAATACTTTTTAATTCTTCCAGGAGTAGAATTATTACTTTCCGCCAAAAATCTGAAGCTGTAAAAGGGTTAACTAGTTTACAATCCAGATAAATCATGAAATATTCATTAGTTTCAAGTCCTTGCTCTTGTCTGTTTCGAGGGTCTATAAGATACTTTAGAAAAGAAGATTTGCCAATACCAGAACTACCATGTATGGCAAGATGACCAGAATTAAAAATTTGATCGATTGCGTAATCCATTTCATGTTGCCTGCCGATAAAATCTTTTACTTTTACCGTTTTTCCTGGAGTAAATGGATTTCTTCGAGCATGAAAAACAATAGTTTGTAAATCTTTTAAACGTTGCTTTATTAATTTATGATTTTGTATTTCCTTCGGTGCTTGAATAAGTTGTTCTCTGGCTAATTCATATTTTCCTTTTAGTCTTAATTCATTTTCATAGCCAAGTAATGCTTCTATTAAAGAATCCTGAATACGCATTGGATTAAATTTGTAAATGCGCTTGTAGCATTCGACTGCTTTACTAAACTTATGAGTCTCTAAAAATATTTCTGCTAGTTCTAAGATAGCTTGAAAATGGTTGGGATTATTTATTAATGCTTGCTCATAAAAGCTGCAAGCATAGCTTATATGACCTGATTTACGGTATTTAACTGCTTCTTCGTAATGTTTTTTGGCTTTTTCATCTAATTTTGCCAGTTCTAAGATTTCTTTCTCTAGCGAGTATCTATTTAAAAACCAACGCCGAATTAATTCAACTTTTACCTTGTAAGTATAAGTATTTTTAATGAGAGTTTTTTTACTTTTAATCTCTTCAATAAATCCTCTTCTAACTAGTCTCTCCTTCGCTTCATATAGTGGATTGGTTAAAGTAACTCCATATTGTTCTAATAATTTCAGTGGCTCTAGTAAAGCTTCTTCATTTTCTTGAAGTGCCATTCCTTGAATTTGTGCCGTGGCAAAGAAGACTAATCTTTCCGGTACAGATAATCCATCCCGAAACCACGCTAAACCTCCCTGACTCAGTTGAATTGCTTGCTCTACAATTTCTTCTACCTCTTGACAAGTAATTATCCAGTTATCCTTTGATCTAGCTTGAGCGAAAAGAGCAAAGCATAGAACTTGTGTGAAATAGGGATGACCTGCTGAAAGTTCTAATATTGCCTGTACTGCATTAACATGATATTCTAGTATACCTTCAACAGGTTTTATGATTAGTTGTTCAGCACTCTTTTCATCTAATAAACCAATTTCTTGATTAGGTGCTCTCCTAAATAAGCTCAACAGAGTTGGCATATCTTCTAGACGCTTTCCTACAACTGGTATAATAAAAAGTTTTTCATCTTTATCAATAAAAGAATTTAAGTAAGATAAAAAGGGAGGAGGAGACGAGCTACTGTTATAGTTGCTTAAAGTATGAAATTCATCAAAGAGAATAACTAAATTTTTATTAATTGCTTGATAAATACTAGGTAAGAATGTACTATGAAAGATAGATGTATCTATCTGTAATTCTAATATTGTAGGATTTTTTATTTTGCTGGAGTCTAAATCTAACTTATTAATAATTTCTTGAACCAATTTATGTAAAATAACACTCAATTCTAAATCTCCTTTATCTTGTAAATCAAAGGAGATAAAAGCAAAGTTATCCTGACTGATAAAATTAGAAATCTGGAGGATAACAGATGATTTACCAATCCTTGGTTGACCTTGAAGTAAAATTACTTTTTCTTTTGAATTAAGAGCATTATCAATAATTTCAAATAATTGTTCCCTACCAAATAATAATTGTTTATCTGAAATAGGATTACCGATAACATAAGGATTTCTGATTTTTGTTGATTTATCCATTATTTTTTTCCAAATTATCTAGAAAATAAATCCTTTAGGAAAAGTAGCTACTAACTTACCAAACCACTCAATACTTGTAGGAATTTTTTCTTGATTATTCCATAGCCATTTAATAGCTGTAGTGAATTTATCCATGTGTTGGCGACTCATCAAATTGATAAAAAGTTTTTCTCGTGCTTGCAACCACTTCTCATCTGTTTGCCGAAGTTCTTGAATTACCCAACGCTCCATTGTTGATGAAGTGAAAAAGTAAATGTTTTTCTCTTCATTAACAGTGTGAGTAACTACACCTTGTTCTTCTAGTTTGATTAATTCTCGCTCTCTTTGACTAAAGATTAATTCAATACCACTAACATCAAATTGCTTCTGTTTATGCAAACGACCTTTTAAAGCAGAAAGAGCCATGAGCATCAGTAGAGTTTTTTCTAGTTTACTACACCTGTCCCAAATCTTTTGAAAAATCGGTTGCGTTCCCTTTTCAAAATCGCTGACAAATTTCTCTACACTTGGCACATTTGCAGTGAGTAAATCCCTGTATAGCAGAAAACCAGACATTTGTAGCAAAGACGGATGTCCGCCTGTATTTTCTTTAATTGCTTCCCGCAAATCTGGTATTCTTAATATCTGAAATATGCGGTCAATTTCACTGTTATTAAATGTCTTAAGTCGCAGAAAGAGATAGTGATTATACCACGGAGAAGCGTTGGGATTGAGTTTTGGTCCTAGTTCATTGAGACGTTTAAGCGAAGTAACAATCATCGACAGATGTTGTCCCTCCGCAGAGTGAACAGCCAAATTACGGCACTCACTCAAAAACCTTTGCATGGCATCTTCATCGTATTGCTCGTTCGTGTTTAGTGCTACATCAAAGTCGTCTATTAGCAAGACGAGATTTTTACCTTGTTTTCCAAGCTTTCGCAATACCTGTCGCAGGCTATCTCTAGTCTTTTCTCCTGCTTGCAGAATTGTATCAATTTCAGCTTGCAATGCAGATTCACCTTCTAACTTCTCTTTCAGAAGGTTCAGTATTTCTTCCCAAAATTTGGAGGGAGTGAAGGGAACGATACTCTCGCAACTAAAACGAATAATTACCGCTTGGGATGAATCCATTCCGTGATCTTCCCAAGCTTGAGGTGATTCTAGTTTATGCAAAAACGAGGTTTTGCCCATACCCGGACCACCCCAAATCGCTAAATGACTGCGATTATAAATTTGGTCAAAGGCAGCTGCAATTTCTGATTCTCGCCCTACAAAGCGTTCTGGAGGTACTGGTTTTCCGACAATAAAGGGATTTTGTGACATGTAACATTATCATTTAAGTAAGTATTTTATATGCATTACTATCTATCTTAAATTAAACTTATTCATGCCCATCCATTAACCGACAACGCTCCTGGGTTTGACACTCCAGCCGAGAGTGGCGCAGTCTCACAATAGTTTGTAAATCCGCTCGTCCTGTAAGTGAAAGTCGCAAGTCTGCCCAAATGCCATATAGAAAGTTAGCGATCGCACCTACAATTGGCAACTTGGTTGCAGCATAAACCCACCCCATTCCTAAAGTTTCGTAAACGCGGCGAAATACTTCAACATTTTTAACTAGCGTTCCATCTGGCAACACAGCATGGATGCGCCCCATTGCAGTCTCATAATCAACTCCGCCATTTGCTTCGGCGTTATAATTATCAGCCGCAATATCTACAAACGCTACCAGCCCCCGACCCGCATCACGAAACGTCAAAAAGTTAACTTCGCGCACGCACAAAGGACATTCACCGTCGTAGAGCATTTTGATTTTCCATGACGGTGGCTGGTTAAGAGATTTATCGCTCATTGTATGGTTGAGTTTGTAGTGAGGACATTCGCAGTTAAATTAAGTTTGTTTTCGCACACGTAAGGCGTAACGAAGGTGTGGCTTTTCGATGAGGAGTGCAAGCACCAACAAGAGTGTTTCTATAATTTTACACCCAATATCTGCACTTCAGAAATATTGCACTCTGGTTGCGTGCATGTGAATAACTATTAAGATTCAATCCCACCAATAGCAAACAATGACTGCATCATGGTCGTGTTGAACATCATTACCCCATAACGCCCTCTCTAATCTCGTTCTCAGTTGGCGCTTCAGCCGAAAACCGTAGTTTTCATTCGTGCCATCAGTTATTTCTACTGAATCAGCACGCCACTTTTTACCCAAGTCTAAAAGCTGAGATACTTTTGTATCTTGATTCTCGGTAAGGATGTATAACGTATCTCCAGGATAAGCAACAAAATGGATAATGCTAGTCTCAGGCATGGGACGATAATTTGCCATTGCCAAGAGGGTATCGATCATACCACCAAAGCTTAAACCATTTTCATCTGGTGCAAAGATTGGTTTTGTGAACAGAAAGCTTGCCCATAAATCCGTGCGTTCAGAAAGGTCAGCAATCACCTCTTCACCATTGAACTGATTAAATTGACGCTGCCAAACCAAGGCAGCAAAGAGTTCTTGAGGAGAATAAGACCTCGCTATCGATTGGATTTTAGTTAAGTCAAGCATCGCCCCATCCGCGTATTAGTTTTTTCTCTTACCTTCCTTGAATTGTAAAGCCTATCAAATTCATGAGCGATCAGGAGTTAGGCGATCGCAGCTTGGGTATTACAACCAACGGTCATATCTGGAAAAAATACGGTTACTAATGATTTGCAAGTATTAGTATGATTGCCTGAGAAATTTTTTTTATATATACTTATGTAATAAATGAGTAATTTTATCAAAGGCTTACTTAACCTTTTTCTTGAATCCAATTGTCCTCTGTGCCAGCGCCAAACTTCTCAAGAATTTTGTCAATACTGTGTCAAACAGTTACATAGCTGTCACTTGCCTGAACCCAATACTCGTTGGCAAGAATCAATACCAGTGTTTGCTTGGGGTATGTATAGCGGTTCTTTAAAAAGAGCGATCGCCGCCATGAAATACGAAAATCAACCCCAAATCGCTCGCCCTTTGGGACAATGGTTAGGCGAAGCATGGTTAAATTCGCTTTCTTGTGACCGACGCTTAATAGTCGTTCCCATTCCACTTCACCCCACTAAGCAAAAAAAACGCGGTTACAACCAAGCCGCGCTCATCGCAGAAAGCTTTTGCCAAACAACCGGGTTAAAATTAAAACAAAATGGTTTGGCAAGAGTACGAGAAACCGAAGCACAATTTGGTTTATCTGCATCTGGGCGAGAAAAAAACTTAGCAGAAGCTTTTGCTTTAGGGAAAGAATTTTCTCAGTGTCGCCCAGATGTACCAGTGTTGTTAATTGACGACATTTACACTACTGGTGCTACTGCTAAATCTGCGATTTCAGCACTTCATCAATCTGGAATTGCCGTAGAGGGATTAGCAGCGGTTGCTACTGCTGTAAAAGAAAGATTAACAAAGAATATGTAGGCAAGCTATGCTTGAGAAATCTATAATTGACCAGATTATACTGTTTTTGTGGGAACACTGCTGGGAATGATGAGTAAAGCTTTCGGGGCAAGTTTGAGGCAAGTAATAATTGTTCCTGCTACATTGCTGGCAATTGGTATAAGTACAACAGCAGCTTTTGCTCAAAATAAGTTGTATACTCCAATTCCTTTACCTAATATTGCGGAAATTTCTGATACGCTTTCAGATAAAGACATTCCCACCGGTCAAGGTGGATTCGCCCGTGATTACCTTGTGAAACTGACCAAGGGGGATAATCTCGCAGTTGATCTGTCCTCTGACAGCTTTGACGGCATCATCACACTGCTAGCTCCTGACGGATCGACAGTAGCAGAAAATGATGACGGTCCCGATGGTAGCAGTAATTCCCTGCTGTTTACCCGCATTATTGAAACAGGAAATTACATCATTCGTGTCAGGTCTTTTGGAGAAACTGGAGTTGGCGCTTATAAACTCAAAGTGACAAAGTTGCAACCAGTTAAATAAAGTTAGGAGTTATGAGTTACTCCGCTCCTCTTAACTTCTAACTCATAACTCCGCTCCTTTGCTCCTCCTAACTCTTAACTTTCTAAACCGGTCAGTACACAGAGAAATAAGGCTTCAGTCCACTCAACGACTGCACCGTATGTATCTCCTGTATGTCCGCCTAATTTGTGATTAAACCAAGCACCAGTGACAAAAGCGATCACACTTCCTGCCAGTGTCATCCCTAGCGCAAAAAATAGGCGTTTGTCGATTAAAATTTCTAAACCACTCAAACAACTCAGCAGCAATAATCCTGGTAAGCAATCTTTATAAGAACGAATTGCTTCTTTATGAAATGCGCCTTTGCCAGTTAATTTCAGGTAAGGATATTGAACGATCGCCAAAATTTGCCCCCAACGTCCCCACCCACAAGCAGCCATCAAAACTAGCCAGCGGTTTTGATGGATGTCTGTCAATGCGGTTGTTTTTAATAATAGCAAGGCGATCGCTGCCATTGCCCCAAACGCACCTGTCGCACTATCTGCCATCACTTCCAATCGTCGTTCTTTGTCACCTACCGCTAACCCATCAGCAGTATCCATTACTCCATCTAAATGCAGTCCTCCCGTAATCGCAATCCAAACACTAACTACCAACGCACTACGAGTTAATACTGGCATACCCAGATAATTCATCCCAGTATCAAATAGCCCCAAAATTCCCCCAATCATCAACCCGATTACAGGCGCAAAGCGTGCCACCTGCGAAAAGTCTAACTTGTCCAAATATGGCACAGGTATTGCAGTATAAAATATAACCGAAGCTGTGATCTGGGACAAACTTTTTTTCCACCATTGCTCTTCATTAGTCATATTTATTACCTTAGTTCTTAGTCATTAGTCATTAGCATTTTTACAGATGACAAATGACAAAAAATAAAGGACAAATGAAGAATGACGCTGAAAATTCTGGCACTGGAGCAGCATCAAATTTTAAAGCTTTAAATAAGATTTACTAGCATACCGGAATTCTCCTAGAAAATTTTGTTATGCTTATGTCAGTGGTTAACTAGAAATGCATAGTATAAAAATAAACCTAATTCTTATTTTCCGAAGTAGCAATTTAATCAGTAGCAGTGACGTTGTACCGATTTTCAACTAATAACTTATTTCAAATTATTAGTTGTCACCCCACAAAGAAGTTGATAATTATTTAAATGTAGGGTTTAGCTGCATCTGTTCAATTGACTGTTTAGCTGTGTTGTACTTCACCTTCAAAGCACTCAAGCTATTTAATTATGACCCACCATCTACCCGACACCAAGATACCAGCTCCGTGCATCATTAACACGGGCGTAATTGTAAATAAGCTCGATATACGACGATTGTTGACGGATTTAGGTCGCGTCCACTACATTTACACCCAAGATGGCAAATTGCAGAGCGAGGGTGACGGGGATGTAATGGAAGTCTTCGCAAATCCGCAACGCTCTACGTTAGTAGCTAACCATGCTCTTTATTTAAATGTTTATAGCTTCGATTATTTGGAATTAAAACATTCTCCGCAGCAGCAAAGCTTTTTTGATTTGGTGCAGGAAGGAACTTGTTTGCGACTTATTCCTTTGTCTACTCCCTTACAAGAGCGACGCGATCGCAACTTGAATGTCAGCACCATTGAAGCCATGATGGAGCAGGTGCTATCAGCTAGGTGGGATGCGGAAATTGACGATGACAGTTCTGATTCGTTTTAAAGTCAATAGTCAAGAGTCTTGAGTCAACACTTAAATCCCCCTTGTCTCCACGCCAGTCGCTACAACGGAGGGAACCTCACGCGGCTATTGCTCAAGTCAACGAGTTCCACCTCTTAAGCCTTGCGTCGTTCGCGCAGCGTCTCCCAAAG
>NZ_JBPAOH010000102.1:0-28284 GCF_050875635.1 Tolypothrix sp. VBCCA 56010 | reverse complement strand
TGGGGCATGGGGCATGGGGCATGGGGCATGGGGCATGGGGCATGGGGCATGGGGCATGGGGCATGGGGCATGGGGCATGGGGCATGGGGCATGGGGCATGGGGATTTTAAAGAGGGGAAAAGGGGAAAGGGAAAGGGGGAAAGGGAAATTAATCGGGGGAAAGTTTCAGTAATTTTAGACATTTTTACTAATTTTAAACAACTCTGCCCCAATCATAGGCAGATGCTCCACGCAGGTGAACCCCAAGACCGCACTGCCTCCCCTTTCCCCTTTACCCTTTTCCCCTCTTCAAAAAGCCCATTGCCCATTACCCATTACCCATTGCCCATTAAACAATTGCCCAACAATCAACAAATTATATGCAACACACAATAGCTGCGACAATCACCCAAGTAGGAGTCGGACTGCATAGCGGTGAGAAAACTCAGGTACGGATACTACCAGCAGATGCAGGTAGTGGGCGCTACTTTGTCCGGGTGGATTTGCCGGACTTACCGATAATTCCCGCACAAGTTGCGGCAGTGAATGAGACTGTGCTTTCGACTCAGTTGGGTAAAGGGGTGGCGTGCATTCGCACTGTAGAGCATTTATTAGCGGCTCTGTGTGCGATGGGGGTAGATAACGCCCGAATTGAGATTGATGGGGCGGAAGTGCCTCTGTTGGACGGTTCAGCGCAAATTTGGACACAAGCGATCGCCGAAGTTGGCTTAGTCTCACAAACTTTGACTAACGGTGAAATTCCTCCGGTGATAACCGAACCAATTTGGGTGCGTCAAGACGATGCGTTTGTCTGTGCTATCCCAGCCCCAGAAATTCGTTTTACCTACGGTATTGACTTCGACCTGCCGGCGATCGGTAATCAATGGTACAGTTGGTCACGAGGCTCAAATCTGGCAAATGCATCAGTTGCGTTTGCTGCGGAAATTGCCCCTGCGCGTACTTTTGGTTTACTACATCAAATTGAATACCTGCAAAAATCAGGGTTAATTAAAGGGGGAAGCTTGGATAATGCTTTAGTTTGCGGACCTGAAGGTTGGCTAAATCCACCATTAAGATATGCAAATGAGCCAGTACGTCATAAAATCTTGGATTTAGTAGGAGATTTAAGTTTACTAGGAAATTTATTGCCTAGTGCTCATTTCTTGGCGTACAAAGCCAGCCACAATTTACATATTCAACTCGCCCAGAGGATTTTAGAGTTGTCAGCGGTTGGCGGTTAGTCAAAAGCTAAAAACCTAAATCCGGGGAAAGTTAAAAGCGGCACCTACTTCCTAGCCAAAAGTGAAAATCAACCGAGCGTGCCAATGTCAATCCTCACCGAAGTTAATACAGTCAACGATCCTGATTCTGCATTTACCAAATCTCAAACCAATGAAACAACAAGCAAATCAGAGAGAAAAACGATTTTTACAATAGAAGAAATTCAGAAACTCTTACCCCATCGCTATCCTTTTGCACTTGTAGACCGAATTATCGACTACGTGCCCGCTCACCGCGCTGTGGGTATAAAAAATGTCACCTTGAACGAACCCCAGTTTCAAGGGCATTTTCCCGGTCAGCCAATTATGCCGGGAGTGCTAATTGTTGAAGCTATGGCACAAGTCGGCGGTATCGTTTTAACTCAATTACCAGAGTTAGAGGGCGGACTTTTCCTGTTTGCAGGTATAGATAAAGTCCGGTTTCGCCGTCAAGTAGTACCAGGCGATCAACTAGTAATGACCGTGGAACTGTTGTGGGTAAAACAACGTCGTTTCGGTAAGATGCAGGCTCGTGCCGAGGTAGACGGTCAGCTCGCTGCCGAAGGCGAACTGATGTTTTCACTTGCTAATTAAAAAATCCGCTTTTGTGGTATGGGCGCCACCGTGAGGTGCCCATTACTGACTCCTGAAAAAGGATAGCAGTAAATAAAACTTGCCACAACCGCATTGTTTAATTTCTAGATTTTAAACGCCCTCACACATAACTTGCGATCGCCGATTTCTCACACACAATACCTAAACACTCAGCACTCAAGACTATTCTGGAGATGCACCCTTGAAAACTCTTATTCATCCAACTGCTGTAATTCATCCTAACGCGCAAATCCACGCCACGGTGCAAATCGGTGCCTATGCGGTTATTGGAGGGCAAGTCAAAGTAGGTCCGGAAACTATTATTAGTCCTCATGTTGTCCTCGACGGACTAACGGAAATTGGAGCGCGAAATCACATTTTTCCCGGAGCCTGTATTGGCATGGAACCCCAAGATTTAAAATACGCTGGGGAACCTAGCTGGGTTAAAATTGGCGACAATAACCAAATTCGCGAATATGTCACGATTAACCGCGCTACAGGTGCAGGTGAAGCAACTATCATTGGCGATGGTAACTTGTTGATGGCTTATGTCCATGTAGGTCATAACTGCGTCATTGCCGATTCTACAATTATTGCTAACTCTGTGGCTTTGGCTGGTCATGTCCATATTGATTCCTGCGCTCGACTGAGCGGCGTTTTGGGTGTCCATCAATTTGTACATATCGGTAGCTTGGCAATGGTCGGCGGTATGACTCGCATTGACCGCGATGTGCCGCCATATATGATGGTGGAGGGCAATCCATCACGGATACGAACCCTCAACCTTGTAGGACTCAAACGCTCTGGAATGAGTTCTACTGACTTGCAAATCCTCAAAAAAGCCTTCCGCTTTCTTTACCGTTCTGAATTAACTTTTAAAGATGCTTTGGAACAGTTGGAACTGTTGGGAGATACAGAAGAGTTGCAGTATCTGCGCCGCTTTCTGCTATTATCTCAAATGCCAGGAAGACGCGGCTTGATTCCTGGAAAAGGCAAAGCAGCCGGAAGTGATGAATGATGAGTTAAGAGTTAGGAGTTAAGCTAACTCCTAACTCCTCACTCCTAGTTTGTTCTGCTAACTTTATAAAATGCGAATATTTATCAGCACCGGTGAAGTGTCTGGCGATTTGCAAGGATCGTTGCTGATTGCAGCACTTCAACGTCAAGTCGTTGCGGCTGGGTTAGAATTAGAAATTGTGGCGCTGGGTGGCGAAAAAATGGCGGCAGCGGGCGCACATCTGCTGGGTAATACTAGTAGTATTGGCTCAATGGGTCTTTTTGAATCGTTGCCTTATATTTTGCCAACCATTCAGGTGCAACGAAGGGCGATCGCCTATCTCAAACAAAATCCACCTGATTTGGTAGTCTTAATTGACTATATGGCACCGAATATCGGCATTGGCAGCTATCTAGAAAAGTATTTGCCACAAGTGCCGATAGTGTATTACATAGCACCCCAAGAGTGGGTCTGGTCGGTGAGTTTGCGTAACACTTCCCGAATTGTCAGCTTCACAGATAAGCTTTTGGCAATCTTCTCAGAGGAAGCCCGCTACTACCAAGAGAATGGCGCTAAAGTTAGCTGGGTAGGACATCCTTTAGTTGACCGAATGCAAAACACTCCCAGTCGCGAAGCTGCTCGTGCTAAGTTGGGAATTGAAGCTGAACAAATAGCGATCGCTCTTTTACCCGCTTCTCGTCGCCAAGAACTAAAATATCTCTTACCAGTAATTTTTCAAGCTGCCCAAAATATTCAAGCGAAATTACCTGAAGTTCATTTCTGGATTCCCTTATCTCTGGAAATATACCGAGAACCTATAGAGAAAGCAATACAGCGTTATAACTTACAGGCAACTGTAGTATCCGGTCAGCAACAAGAAGTTATGGCGGCTGCGGATTTGGCAATCACTAAATCTGGTACAGTCAATTTAGAACTTGCCCTGCTAAATGTGCCGCAAGTTGTTACCTATCGGCTACATCCAGTTACAGCTTGGATTGCGCGTAATATTCTTAAAGGTTCTATACCCTTCGCATCCCCAACTAATTTAGTGGTGATGATAGAAATTGTACCAGAGTTTTTACAAGAGCGAGCAACGCCAGAAAACCTAACTCAAGCTGCAATGGAATTATTGCTTAATCCTAGCCGAAAAGAGCAAACTTTAACTGATTATGACCAAATGCGGCAGTGTTTGGGAAAAGTAGGAGTATGCGATCGCGCAGCTGAAGAGATTTTACAAATGGTTCCAAATTTGCGATCGTAGATTTTAGATTGTAAATTGGGCATTACGCATGAGGCATTGGATAAATCCCAAATCGCAAATTGAGTATCGACGACCAGTAGCGGTGGATTTATTTGCTGGTGCTGGTGGATTTTCTTTAGGTATTGAGCAAGCTGGTTTTGATGTCTTGGTAGCAGTGGAGTACGATCCAATTCATGCTTGCACCTACTGTTTCAACTTTCCCCTAACCGAAGTTTTGTGCGCGGATGTCTCAACTGTTACAGGAGATGTGATTAGACAAGCAGCTAATCGCAGTTGGATTACCCACCTTTATAGTGGGGGAGTGGGGGATGGGGGGAGTGGGGGAGTGTCTTCCAAAAATTTCCCCCCCTCTCCTTGTCCCCCACTCCCCCCCTCCTCTTATTGGGATGGGCAAATTGACTTGGTATTTGGTGGACCGCCGTGCCAAGGTTTCTCTATGATGGGTAAGAGAGAACTAGAAGACGATCGCAACAGTTTGATATTTCACTTTTGCCGTCTGGTGATTGAGTTAAATCCCCGCTACTTTGTGATGGAAAATGTGCCGGGAATGGCAGCAGGAAAATACAAAGCTTTGTTGTTACATCTTATTAGCAATTTTGAAGCCGCTGGATATCATATCCAAAAAGGAATTTTAAATGCGGCAGATTTTGGTGTACCACAAAAGCGCCGGCGGTTGTTTGTGATTGGTACGCGGCAAGAGTTAAAAGTTAGGAGTGAGGAGTTGGGAGTTAAAAGTGAGGAGTTGGGAGTTAATAATTCTTTGGTTAGCTTGTCAGGTTGTCAGCCAAAGCGAAGTAGTGTGACAGTGAAAGATGCGATCGCTGATTTACCAGATATAGATTATTTTCCGGAACTTGCTAACAGCGATGAAGTGTTACTTTCAACCGAACAACTGCAACAGCTACAAGAAAAATCTAGTTCTTACGTGATAAAGTTGCGATCGCACCCCTTTATAAGACAAGGAGACAAGGAGACAAGGGGACAAGGGGACAAGGAGGACAAGGGGACAAGGGGACAAGGGGACAAGGGGACAATTCTTTCTTCCCCTCTCCCCATCCCCCCCTCTCCCCATCCCCCCCTCTCTCCCTTCCCCCCTCTCCCCAACTTCTCCTACCCTCGTCTGTGGAATCCTCAACTATTGACTAGTTCGATGCAAACGCAGCATCAAGAAAACTCAAAAATTCGCTTTGGGGAAACTTTAGCAGGTGAGTTAGAAACAATTAGCCGCTTGCGACGCTTGGATTTAAATGGGTTGTGTCATACTTTACGCGCTGGTACTGACTACCTTCGTGGAAGTCATACATCTCCGCGTCCGATTCACCCGACTGCTTCGCGAGTCATCTCTGTGCGGGAAGCTGCACGTTTACATTCATTTCCCGACTGGTTTCGATTTCATCAAACCAAATGGCACGGTTTTCGCCAAGTTGGGAATGCAGTTCCACCACTGTTAGCACAAGCGATCGCTGAAAAAATTATCGCGGCTTTGTGCGTTGTGCCTTTTTCGCCACAACAGCCTTTAGAATTGGGAGATACGCAATTGTTAAGGTTTACACCGTCTCAGGCTAAAAATCATTTTAAATTGTGAATTGCTTAAGTCCAAGCGCGGAAAAATGTACTATCTTCCCAAATTTGGGCGGTAAGCTGCTCAATCGCGGCTAGTTCTTTACCCTGGAGGGGTTGAAAAGCTCGTGCGACCTTGACATTTTCTTCTAATTGTGCTGTTGTCTCAGCGGCAATTACACAGCACTGAACCCCAGGTTGAGATAAACTATATCCCAAAGCTTGCTGCATACCTGACAAACCACCTGGCTTGAACAAGCGACCGTAAGCAGGTACTTTCATCGCAATCACAGCTACATTTTGTTGCTGTGCTATCGGTAAAACTACAGGTAAAAATGGGCGTGGATGATGTTTGTCTGCTGCATTGACGGGAATTAGCGTTGTGTGGAAAGGATAGCGACGCAGCCCTTCGGCGATTACTTTTGGGTCGTGGTGTCCGGTAATACCAGCAAAGCGGACGAGTTTTTGCTGTATTGCTTCTTCTACAGCTTTAATTGCACCGGATTTACTAAAGATGGTGTCGAGTTCTTGGGGGAAAGAAACGTGATGTAGCTGCCATAAGTTAAGATAATCTGTGTTGAGACGTTTAAGCGATCGCTCTAATTCTCGCCAAGCTCCATCACGATCTCTTTTATCAGTCTTACTTGCTAAAAACAGCTTTGGTCTGTGGGGTGGTAGAACTTTTCCCAAATAATCTTCACTCGGTCCGTAACTTGAGGCAGTGTCAAAATAACGGATGCCTAATTGCAACGCTTTTTCAATAATTGCCACAGCATCACGTTCTCTTCCTTGCCAGGATAGCGGCGTTTGACCCGCTCCACCCAAGCCGAAGATAGGCACTTTTACTTGTGTGCGTCCCAGCACTCGTTCTGGCATTGTTGCTGGTGGTGTCGCAGTGTTGGTAGCATTTTGTTGCAAGGTAGTAGCTCCTACAATACCCCCAGCGACAGCAACACCGGTCATTAAGAAGTTACGCCGCGTCGTTTTTTCTGACATGGTTTACAAGGATTGGTTAAATCGCTTCTCTTCTAGTATGTTAGCTACAAAGAAGTAATTTGAGACAGCAAAACTACTGTTAATCCAGGAACATTTTGAAAGCGCTGGTCATTAGTTACAAAGGTGGAACATTGAGTCAACAATGCTGTTGCTGCATGGATAGCATCCGGTAATTTGATGTTAACGCTGGCACGAAGTCGAGCAGCTTCAATTAATACATCACGGTTGACAGTAATTACTGTTAAATATTGTGAGCTACTGATAAGCTCTTTGTATGTTGTTTGTTTAGCTAAGTCTTGATTTTGGAACGGTTTGACCAATGCCTCAGAAGCGTGACAGTTCACTGGTTACAGCACTCAAATTACCCCGATCAATACTTTGAAATAACTGGGTTAAATCGTGGATGAACGCTGGATATCCTTCTAAGGCATAGATCCAGATGTTGGTATCAAGATAAACTCGGTTGCCTTGAATAGCATCTAGGATTCCCATGTATCTCGTTCTTGGCTAATAAACTTATCCACTTCTTCTGGTGTAGCAAAACTGCCTTTCGCGCTGCCAATAAAACTGGTTAAAGACTTTTTAGATTGCTGGGTGGGTGATATAAGTACTATAATTTCCACAGTTGCCCCAGTTGGAAGTTCTGGAGAACAGATTTGTACTACACCACCAGGTTTTACTATCGCTTTTTGTCTGAGTCCCTTAAGCATGATTTTTCATCCTGATTAATCTAGGAATATCGTCTTGCACAACAATAGCTAAGAGCAAGGGTGATACCTGCGGCACGAGAGTGCGCGTTCGCGCTCACAAATTTTATCTAAACTCATTATGATTGATTTTTTTCAAGTTCATAGTTATTCATATTTAAAGTATTTTTTAATATCAAAAAAATAACATCTTTTTAAATGTCGTTTTAAACATAATAAGCAGTCAACACAATACTTTTATTGGGACTGTAGATAGATTCAAGTCTAGGATAATTATCGTGTGACCACCATACTTTTACTCTCCCACCTTGCGCGGGTGCGGTTCCCACTTCAAAATATCCAGCATTAATCATCAGTTTTTCAAACTCGCTTGTCGATAACGTTTTACTGGTAAATGCTGCTAAACCCTGTATTATATGTTTATCAAGCGTCATAGCTATCTTGATAACTTGTAAATATTTTGTATCCTGGTAAAACTATCCCGATACCTGTAGAACTGTGAATTTTACCAGGATATTTGTATGGGTTATCATCGGGTATTGCACCACCAATTCTAATAGTGAAATATGGACACCAAAAATAAAATCCTGGTATCAGCAAGTCCATACTGTAGGCGATGACTCTTAGATTTTCTCTTCTGGCAAATATGTTTTTTACCACTTGCTCGTAAGGTATTTTGGGTTCGTTTATAGCCGACCTTATGGCTTTGATATCTGCTTCGTCTTCCATATTTTCGATATGTTGTAAAAATGCGAGAATATTATCTAAATCTGTATCGTAAGCTTGGTTTAGCAGTACGTTAATAGCCTTGATTATTTCTTCTCTCTCACGGTCACTTTTCATGTTTAGACCTCTTCAATTATTTCAAATATTTGATTTTGTACTAGGAATACCGCCTTGCACAACAATAGCCCAGAGTAAGAGCGATCGCACTTGTTTTTTTTAGCTGAGGAAAAAGAGCGAATAGCTTACTTACCACCTACAGCATTTTTTTGAGCGTAACTTAGATTACGCTGATACTCTACAATTTTTTGCTGGGCTACTGCATAATTATGGCTGTCAGATGAAACAGCATTCATGAGTGTTATTGCTTCTTGCCACTTACTTTCAACTGCCTTCCATTCATCTTGAGATTTAGCTAATTGGGTTAAATTTGCTGCACTAATTGCTTTATTTACACCCTCTCTAAAAGTATCAGATTGAAGCGATAAAGCAGGTACTTGAGAATTTACTGGAGAAGGTGTGACAACACCATTTCTAGAAACTACTTTTTGTTGAAGCTGATACCTCATAAGTTCTGGTAATTTGGAAAATAAATATATTATTATAGCAATTAAGGGAATAAAAAGAATTAGCAACAGTTTTTTAGCGAAATTTTGAGTTTTTCTTTGACTGTGTTCATCTGGTATTGTATGTAATGGCTTTGTTCTTCCTTTTTTCATTACTGTTAAACCCATATCCCCTCGCAATCTATCAAGCTCTACATCTCTATCATCTCTATAAGCCTTACGTTTTGATTGATATTTTTGCAATTTATATTTTAGGTGGGGAATTAAACGTTTTCTAACTAAGTACTCAGCTTGGTAAAGATATACCGCACTAACAAACCAAATTGCAAACCAAGGTTTACTTACGAAATCATTCTTTTCAATTCTGTTAAAAATTATTTTAAAAGCCCGTCCAGTTATACTTCCTGCACATCTATTTATTTGTTCTGCTGTTTCATATGAGAATTTACAACTTAAAAAACCTAATCCAGCAAAAATAGCTATAATTAACAGAAATGATAATCCCATTACAACTGTGGCATAGCAACCTTCCCATAAGCTTTTTAAACGAGGTATCCATTTAGGTAAACTATTTGATGAATGTTGCTGCTGCCAAATAAACCAGAAAAAGTGATAAATAAATGATAAAATAATAGTTGGTATTAATAAGCCAAATACCACAGACAATATAAATAGAGCAAGGCTGTTTCCTATAGCAGATATAATAGCTAGTCCAAATCCAAAGACTATTAAACGTGCGCCAGGAAAAGCTATCGGAACTAAAATAATCGCCCTGAATAACGAACTAGGGTAAGGAAACCATGCAGACCATTGGAACTTTTGCAGCTTTTGCTTACCAAGCTTAGGCATATTCGGCTGTGTCATAACCAATAAAAGTGAAAACCTGAAAATTAATTCTCCATTCTCAGGATTCCCATTTTAAAGACGCGATTAACATTGTCTATATTTTTAGTTAATCACACCCTTTATTACGTATATTCACTCAAAAGTCTGGAAGTCCGCGCAGGCGGACTTCGTTCTTATAGCCGCGATTTTAATCGTCGGGAAATAAATGTTACTTACTTCCAGCGCTTTGCTTTGCAAAATCCAAATAAACCTGATACTGTGTAACTTTTTGCTGAGACAATGCATAATCAGGACTTGAAGATGGCACAGAATTCATCAAAAATATCGCTTCTTTCCACATATTCTCAACCATCTTCCATTCATCTTGAGATTCTGCAACCCTAGCTAGTTTTGCTGCACTTTTACCTTTGCTAAGTCCTTTCTCAAAAGTATCATCCTCAAGAGATTTAGCATTAACTGGTGTAGCTTCCGAAGACACCGATAATCTAAATTGTTCTGCTAAATTCGCAGTTTGTTGAACTTCTGGTAATTTGGCAAACAAATATATCCATGCAGCCACCAAAGGAATCAAAATAATTGTAAATATTCTCTTTGGTGATTTACCATGCTTGGCAATAAAGCTCAAAAAAGTTGGCTTTTTAGCTGGTAACTCTTCAGTTGTTTGCATCTGGGTTGAAATAGTTTCATCTCCCGTGCTATCAGTCTCAATTTGGGAAGATGCATCCAACTTGGTATTTTCTGCTGTATTATCAACAGAATCACCATAAACCAAGCGACACTTAAATAAATACCCAATCTGGTAAATTAAAGCCGCATTAATCAGCCACACTACAGCAAAGATTGTTTGTATGTTTCTGTCAATGAAACTGTAGTTGGTAATGATTTTCTCGTAGCTGAGATTAAATAAAGGTAGAAAAGGGGTACAAAACAACGTTGCGGCTAAAGTTGACAACAATAATACAAGCCAACTATATAAACTTTCCCACCAACTGATTATTCCTGGAACAAAACCTTGAATTTTGCTGATTTTTTCGCCGGGAATTGCGGAAATAAAGCGACTGAGAAAAAAGTGATGCAAAAAGGCGATCGCCGGAATTGGTAGTATAAGTAACAAAATCAGCCAGATGATAAATTGTTCCGGTCTGTTTGACCATCTAGCCAGATTCAACAACAATTCACTATTGCGTCTAATAGTATTGACAAATGCAGTCATCAGCACAAATAACATTAAAGCACTTAACCAGGAATTAGGATAAGGAAACCATATAGGTAATCCAAACTTTTTCATATGACACATCCTCCGCTTCATTTAAATTAATGGTTAGGTAAATTCAAGCGATGCGATCGCGCGCGAGTCAGCTTAGACATCGCCATTTTCACGTCTATTCGGCTGTATCATAACAAACTAAAAATCTCACATAAACGATTAAATAATACCTCTCGCCCAACAACCAATCAATCGCAGCTTTCTTTACAATTGCACTCATTCGCCATATCCCATCATCCCGCTTAAAAGTTATGGGAGTGCCACAATTGAGAAAGATAGGTTTGACTGCAATGACACCTTCACCTACATATACCCAACAGCCTTGGTCTGAATCTTATAGTGAAATAATTGATGTTCGTTCAAAGAGCGAATTTGCCGAAGACCACATCCCCAAAGCAATCAATTTACCAGTGCTGAATGATGACGAACGTGCTGAAGTGGGAACGATATATAAACAAATCAACCCCTTCACCGCTCGGAAAATCGGGGCTGCTTTAGTATCAAAAAACATCTCCCAACATCTAACAGAATACTTTGCCACAAAAGATAAAAACTACCGTCCTCTAGTCTACTGCTGGCGCGGTGGACAGCGTTCTGGTAGCATGGCTTCGGTGCTATCGCAAATTGGTTGGCGAGTCACATTACTCGAAGGTGGTTACAAAACTTATCGCGCCTATGTCCGCCAGCAAATCGAAGATTTGCCACAAAAATTTACTTATCAGGTACTGTGCGGTCTTACTGGTAGTGGTAAAACACGTATCTTACAGCAGATGCGCTTAACTCGTGGCGCTCAAGTTTTAGATTTAGAAGCTTTAGCCAACCATCGCGGTTCTCTGCTGGGGGAAGAATGGCAAGGAAAAGTTTCGCCTCAACCTTCACAAAAATACTTTGAATCTTTGCTACTAGAACAGTTACAAAACTTTAATCCGCATCAACCAGTGTGGGTAGAATCAGAAAGCCAAAAAATTGGCAATATTTATTTACCCCAATTTTTATGGGAAAAAATGAAACAGGCTAACTGTGTAGAAATTCAAATACCGATAGCTGCTAGAGTAAAATTTCTCTTAGAAGAATATCCGCATTTCGTGGATCGTGCCGATATTTTAAAATGGAGGCTGGAAAAGTTTAAGTCTCGTTATGGTTGGGATAAATTATGTCAGTGGTATCAATTAATTGACACCGGAAATTGGGAATCATTTGTGCAAGATATATTGCAATACCACTATGACCCTACCTATAGACAGTCAATAAAACGGGACTTTACCAAAGGCGATCGCGTGCTATCTATACCAAATTTATCTGATAGCAGTATTGATACTTTATTGGATTCTTTGTTGCCTAATTCTCTAGCATTAACGTGACAATTCTATTACCCCTTTCCAATGCAAGGAGAGGGGTGAGGGTAAAATTATTTGCATCTGTACGTCTTATTTCTGTTTTTGCTGCGAAGACATAGTAGCATTATTAGTCGAAGTAGCAGTTGTAATATTAATCATTGGTAATTTACCATCACCAGTCATCACCATCGGAAACTTACCATCCCATTTTTCTATCGCTTGCTTCTGTAAAAATGCTGGTGTTAATGTTTTTTCTTGTAATTTTTGCGCTTCTGCTTCTCCCTTAGCGCGGTTGATATTTGCTTGAGCTTCTTGTGCTGCTTTATCAGCATTAAATTCTGCAAGTCTAGCTTGTTGTTCTGCTATTTGTCTGGCTTCCACAGCTTTGCTAAACTCTTCTGGGAAAGCGAAATTTATTATAGATACATCATCGACAATTACACCATAAGGCGCTAGACGATTTTTAAGTTGTGTATCAAGTTCTGCTTTTATTTCCGCCCTTTCGGTAATAATTTCTTCTGTGGTTTTTTGAGAAATTGCTGCTTTCAAAACTTCGGAAACAGCGGGAGCGATGATTGTTGTAATGATTTGTTGCTCATCTCCAATTTTTTGATAAACTTTATTTACTCGCGTCGGGTCAATGTTCCAGTTAACAGCGATTTCTGCTGTCATTTTCTGAAGGTCTTTGGAAGTAGCATCAGCTTTCAAACTACTATTTTGAATGCGAATGCTGATGTTTTTCACTGATGTGACAATTGGTGTAATCGGGTGAATACCTTCATCAAAAACTCTATCTTGAACTTTGCCAAATTGCATCACAACTCCTCGTTCACCTGCATTCACGATGCTAAAGGGACGAAAAATAATTGCTAAAACTAATAAAACTATTCCGCCGACAAGGTACAATGCGTGATGATGATTATTAGTATTATTGTTTCTCAAACTTTCCATATTTTCTCTGCTAAATTGAGTGATATAGTTTTGCTTTAGTGTCAGGCGAAAAAGATTTTTCCATCAGTAACATCAGTAAAAACACTCTTGCGGATAACGATTTCGGAAAAAACTTTAAACTCAAACTTATTTAAACATGAAAATTTATCAACGTCATGCTTGGCAACTAACACTCTCTGAAGCTATAGCTATCCAAGAACAGCTGCAAGCTGAGGTAATTACCGAAGATAAATTTAAAGAACCAGTTCAGTATGTTGCTGGGGTAGACATGGGTTTTGAAGCAGACGGGACAATTAGTCGGGCAGCAGTAGCGGTACTCAGTTTTCCCGATTTGCAGGTGATCGAGACAAGTTTAGCGTATCGTCCGACAACATTTCCTTACATTCCTGGTTTCCTCTCATTTCGCGAAATTCCGGCTGTACTCGACGCTTTAGAAAAGATTACTACAATACCAGACATTATTCTCTGCGATGGTCAGGGAATTGCCCATCCTCGCAGATTTGGCATAGCTTGTCATTTGGGTGTACTTGTGGATATACCGACAATTGGTGTAGCAAAATCCTTGCTGGTTGGCAAGCATGAAATATTACCAGAAACAAGAGGCAGTTGGCAACCACTTATACATAAGGGTGAAACGATTGGCGCCGTTTTGCGATCGCGCACCAAAGTCAAACCACTATATATCTCCAGCGGTCATCGCGTTAGTCTACCAACGGCTATTGACTATGTATTGCGCTGCACGCCAAAATATCGACTGCCAGAAACTACTCGCATTGCTGATAAATTAGCTTCTAACAGATAAAGCGATCGCAAATTCCCAATTCAGAAATAAATCAAAAATCGGATTTTTCGCCACAAAGCAGACAATTTTCGGATTTTTTGTTATAAGGGGGTAGGTTGAAAACCCTTCGGCTTTAGCCAAGGGATGAAAACCACTTTCAGGCAGGATTAATCAAGCGCCGTGTTGCTATCTTTTTGGTATTTTCACACAGTTTATGCTATTTATGCTAGCATAAAAATGTATTTGGTTGGTCGAGCCAAATGATAATTTACGAGTTTAAATGCAAAGGAAAAGATAAGCAGTATAAGGCAATTGATGATGCCATTCGTACTTCGCAATTCATCCAGAACAAATGTTTACGCTACTGGATGGATAACAAGGACAAGAAAGTTGACAAGTACGCTTTGAACAAACATTGCGCTGTACTGGCTACGGAATTCATGATTGCTGATGAACTCAATTCAATGGCTAGACAATCTGCGGCTGAACGTGCTTGGAGCGCGATAGCTCGGTTTTACGATAACTGCAAGAAAAAAGTTAAGGGTAAAAAAGGTTTTCCGAAATTCAAAAAGTACTGCCGTTCCGTTGAATACAAGACCAGCGGCTGGGCACTTTCAAATAATAGCAAAACCATAACCTTTAGGGACAAAAAGGGAATAGGAACCTTGAAATTAAAGGGAACCTATGACCTTAACTATTACGACATCAAACAGATTAAGCGTGTCCGTTTAGTACGTCGTGCTGACGGGTACTACGTTCAATTTGCGATTGATATTGACCTGAAAGTTGAGACACAACGCCACATGCTACAACGCGGGGAACCCGCGCAACGCAGTGGCTTACCGACAGGGCAAGTAGTAGGTATTGACTTGGGTTTAAAGTACTTCATTGCTGATAACAAAGGCAATGTAGAACCATCACCCAAGTTTTACCGTAAGTCTGAGAAACAGTTAAACCGCGCTAATCGTAAAAAGTCCAAGAAGTACGATAAAGCCAGGAAGAAAGCCAAAAAACCACAATCAACCAACTACCAAAAAGCTAGAAATCGATATGCCCGTAAGCATCTGAGAGTAAGTAGGCAACGAAAAGAGTATTGCAAGAGACTGGCATACTCCGTCATCCAATCTAACGATTTGGTAGCTTATGAAGACTTAAATGTGAAGGGCTTGCTACGTAATCGACATCTAGCTAAGTCAATATCTGATGTTGGCTGGTCAACTTTTCGAGCTTGGTTAGAATATTTTGGACACAAGTACGGGAAGGTAACAGTTGCTGTTCCTCCTTACAATACAAGCCAAAATTGTTCTAACTGTGGTAATAAAGTTAAAAAGTCTTTGTCCACCAGAACTCATGTTTGCCCTCATTGCGGCTATGTGGCGGACAGAGACATGAATGCATCCATCAACATCTTAAAATTAGGACTCAGTACCGTGGGGCACACGGGAACTTACGCTTGGGGAGATTTGCCCTCTTGGGCGGTTGGCGCGAGCCTGCTGTCTAATGGCGAGTCAGGGAACCAAGAATCCCCTGGCTTTTTACGGGAATGAGCGCTTTGCGCTTGGGTTCACGTAGCCAGGGGAGTGTCAAAACATCAATGAATATAAAAAAAGCTTCATGCAATCCGGATCGCCGAACCGAGAGCAAAAGCCGTTAATTTTCAACGCAGGCTAAATAGTCTCTGTTCCTTATGTTTTCTCAGTTACAGCCTTTCATAAATTAAGTAAAAATTCTTATTTTTTCGCTTGAGATTTGCCTTTACAAAAATTTTAAAAAATATACAATTATAAAGATTTAATGATATAGCTTTTGTGCATGTCCTTTTGTCTGCCGTATATGAGTATCATTTTTGCTCAATGGCTCAAATAAATTTTGAAAGCGTCTTTTTTGCAGACGCTGCTAGAACCACCACATAAACCTGTACACGGAAATTTGCCTAATGACACCGGATAAGCAGTTCTTCGCTGATAAAATTTCGCTAGACGGAAAAACTTTTGTACATGCCGAACAAATACCTATCCCAGAGTGGGCTTGTGTAGTAACGCAAAGACCACAACCGACACTTACTGTTAAAGATGATGATTTATTTTTCGTCACAGACACTATCGGCAATATATCTGGTTGTTCGCTCAACGATAGCAACCCGAGTATGGGACTGTTTTGCTCTGATACGAGATTTCTCAGCCGATTGGAGTTGCAGATTGAAGGGCGATCGCCTGTTCTCCTCAGCAGTACCGCTGACAAAGGATTTTCACTTTCAGTTTTGTGTACAAATCCCAGAATTGATGATCGCCTAAATGCCGACACTGTAGGAATTCGCCGCGAACTTGTCCTCAACGGCGCACTATTTGAAGAAATAGAAGTGGCTAATTATAGCACAACTACCGTTACTTTTGAACTAACTATCAGCTTTGATGCGGATTTTGTCGATTTATTTGAAGTGCGGGGCTATGACAGACAGAAACGCGGTAAACTTTTGCGCCTAGTAGACCCAACAACTGAGGAAGCAATACTAACAAATGATGGCGTTTCGCCGATACAGACAACAGCCACACCAGAAATGTTGACACTAGCCTATCAAGGTCTAGATGGCTCAATCATGGAATCGCGCATTCAATTCCAGCATCGAATTCCCGATTATTTCAAAGGTTACACGGCGGTTTGGCGGTTTGAATTGGCTTCCCACGAAACCCAAAAACTGGGTTATCGGGTCAACATGTTAACAAACAACAAATCTAGCTCTACTGTAAGTGCCCCTGCCACCCTAGGGCAAGCAAAAGCCGCTGAGGTGATGGAAGAGCAGCACTGGGGACAACAAATTACCCGAATTCGCTCGGATAAAAGCTTGTTTAATCGAGTCATCGAACGAGCGGAACAAGATATGTATTTGTTACGGCAGTCTTTTGGCAAGCATAAAACTGTTTCCGCCGGTGTGCCGTGGTTTTCTTCACTATTTGGGCGGGATTCGCTGATTACAGCTTACCAAAGCTTAATGTTAAATCCGCAAATCGCCAAAGAAACTCTTTTTCTTTTAGCCGCGTACCAAGGTAAAAGTGAAGATGATTGGCGTGAAGAGGAACCGGGTAAGATTTTACACGAGTTGCGATTGGGAGAAATGGCGCGTTGTCAAGAAATTCCCCACACGCCGTATTACGGTACTGTTGATGCTACTCCTCTGTGGCTGATGTTGTATGCTGAATACTACACTTGGACTCACGATCAAGAAACTTTAGAGCAACTTTGGTCACACGCTCTAGCAGCAATGGAGTGGATCGATCGCAATACTAAAGAAACTAGCTACTTGAGCTACTATTGTAAATCTAAACGCGGTCTTGCTAACCAAGGCTGGAAAGATTCTGGTGATTGTATTGTAGACCGCAAGGGAGAATTAGCAAGCGGACCAATTGCCCTTTGTGAAGTGCAAGCTTATGTGTACGCTGCGAAAATGCGTCTGGCAGAAATTGCCAGGATGAAAAAGCGGCTTGATTTGGCTGACCGCTGGCAAGAAGAAGCAAGAAACCTGAAAGTTCGTTTCAATCGAGATTTCTGGATGGAAGACGAAGATTTCTGCGCTCTTGCTTTGGATGGAGACGGTAAGCATGTAGATAGCATTACCTCAAATCCCGGTCATTGTCTGCTTTTAGGCATTTTCACCCCAGAAAAAGCTTATAGTGTGGCAGAGCGGTTGCGGGCACCGGATATGTTTAATGGTTGGGGCATTCGCACCCTAAGTAGTTTGTCACCAGCTTACAATCCGATGGGGTATCATATTGGTTCAGTTTGGCCCCACGACAATGCGTTCATTGCAATGGGTTTGCGATCGCTTGGTTTAATCGATCAAGCTTTAGAATTGTACCAAGGCTTGATCGATATGACTAGCCAGCAGCCCTACCACCGTCCCCCAGAACTTTTATGCGGCTATGAACGTAACGGTGATAACGCACCCGTGCAATATCCTGTCGCTTGTACTCCTCAAGCTTGGGCTACTGGCAGTATCTTTCAATTACTGCAAATGATGGTCAACTTGGTGCCTGATGCTCAAAATAACTGCTTGCGAATCATTGACCCCGCTTTGCCAGAGTCGATTAATCGTTTGTCGTTCCACAATTTGCGCGTTGGTGGTACCGTTCTCGATTTAGAATTTGAACGCTCTGGTAACACCACTGCTTGTCGCGTCGCCAAAAAACGCGGTAATCTCCGCGTAGTTATCGAAGCGTAATTTAGTACAGACGCGATATATCGCGTCTCTACAAGTACAGACGCTTTGGTTCAGGAGCGTCTCTACCTAACTATTTAACCTTCTTCCTTCTCACTCTTTTGTCCTGGAGAAGCTTCATAAAGAGCGTCTAATTGTTGGCGAGCATCTTCAACGTTGACTGAACGCATTACCAATAGAGGTTCTTTAATTAAATTTCCGGAACTGTCTAATAACTCTGGATGAGGTATAAATTGTTTTCTTGATGACATATATGCCGAGTTTCCCTGCCCCATTGACGACCTGGAATAAGTTCTATCTGTGTCAAAACTGAACATCACCAGGTTGCGAATTAAGTTGGCAACGGCTATAAAAGCAAGGATGGTAAAAGCAAGAATGTAAAGTAGGTGTAACATCGGTTTTTCCTCTAGGTGCTGCGGTTTTAAAAATTTATGTTGTCGTTTTGGGCGGGGAAACCCCACCCCTACTTTGTTTTGGGTGGGGAAACCCCACCCCTACTTTGTTTTGCCGATACTGGGACTCCAGGGTAAAGCGAATACTTAACGGACATAAGTGTGCGCTTATGTCGATGTGAGACAATTTTTTTAACTGTCAGTCAATGTTAAGTATCATAAAATACAATATTTTCTTAATTCAAAGGATTTGAACGATTTTGTAGTATCTCTTCGACTTATATACCGTTTTGCTATTGCCAAGCAGTTTAGCAAAGTTCTCATCTAAAAAACATTAAACTTCTCGATCTTGACGGAAGCGCATCGCCACTTGCCAACATTCTGTAACTAATTTATGCCAAGGCATTAAGGTTTCCATCTCAATGCCGACTTGTCCATCAGTTGCAGCAAACAGCATTTTCGCCGTGTTCACTTTGTCTTGAGCCTGCTTGACTCGCAACAGTAGATCCGATTGCTCCTGGTGACTCATAAATGAGAGCTGCTCAGTTTCCAGTAATTCACGCGATCGCGTAAACCAATACTGAAAATCTTCCAACAACGGCTGCAATACCGTCTTCAACAACTCTGGCTCTGGTAAGTTTGAGTCTCGCATAAATCAGAGGCATATTTCTAACTTGCTTACTAATATTAACGTTATTTACATTTATTAACATTTTTCTTATTTCTGTCCCAAGACAGAAATAGTTAGAATTCTGTAAAAAACGTTACAATTTAATTATATAAGCTACACCGCATGTTTGTACAGTTCCGATAGATATAGCTGTACTTGCAGCATTAAGATAGATGCAGCTTAATAAAAAATTTATATTCAAGTTGAATTATGATAAATATGATATGATAGAAGGGTTTTGATATAAATTATGAAAACAGCTAATCATACCAGTAAAAAAAATTATCTTTCAGAATTTGCAGAGATCAACTGAAAGCGCTAATTTGAAAGATATATTTAATACTACTAAATAAATTAAAGAAATCTATAAAATAAAAATAATTTATATTACAGTTAACGTGCAACTATTGCGGTGCGGCAAAGTAACTAATCGCTCTTTTGATGTCAAAGAGCATCAAAAAGGAAATTGAGCCGTCGTGATAGCTTGAAACCTGACAAAGCAACAGAAAGTAGCCCTTGTTATATTTGGGTATAGTTTTGTCAACTTGAGCGATCGCAAGTCATCATATAATTACTTAGCCAATGGTTCAACAGCCGATGTCGCCACAATCATCTTCCAACCAAGCAGAACAACTCGAAAAAATGTACTTACCGCGTAGCAGCGAATCGGAAAATTTGCAAAAGATCCGCCACACAGCTTCTCATGTGATGGCAATGGCAGTACAAAAGCTGTTTCCCAAAGCGCAAGTTACAATTGGTCCTTGGATTGAAAACGGCTTTTATTACGATTTTGACAGTCCCGAACCATTTACCGACAAAGATTTGAAAGCCATCCAGAAAGAGATGGTGAAAATCATCAATCGGAAAATTCCCGTAATTCGCGAAGAAGTTAGCCGCGAAGAAGCCGAAAGCCGAATTCAGAAAATTAACGAACCTTACAAGTTAGAAATTCTCCAAGATATTAAATCCGAACCAATCACAATTTACCACCTGGGGAATGAATGGTGGGATTTGTGCGCGGGACCTCATGTAGAAAACACCGCCGATTTAAATCCGAAAGCGATCGAATTAGAAAGCGTTGCCGGCGCTTATTGGCGTGGAGATGAAACCAAAGCGCAATTACAACGCATTTACGCCACCGCTTGGGAAACTCCAGAACAACTTGCCGAATACAAGCGACGCAAAGAAGAAGCGCAACGCCGAGATCATCGTAAATTAGGTAAAGAACTGGGATTATTTGTATTTTCCGATTTAGTCGGACCTGGTTTACCTTTGTGGACACCCAAAGGAACTTTATTACGGACTCTTCTACAAGACTTTCTGCAACAACAACAGCTAAAACGCGGTTATTTACCTGTGGTAACGCCCCACATCGGTAGAGTAGATTTATTTAAAGTCTCCGGACACTGGCAGAAGTATAAAGAAGATTTGTTTCCGATGATGGCGGAGGATGAGAAAGCCGCAGCAGATGAGCAAGGCTTTGTTCTCAAAGCGATGAATTGTCCTTTCCACATTCAAATATATAAGAGTGAGTTGCACTCTTACCGAGAATTACCGATACGCCTTGCGGAATTTGGTACCGTTTACCGCTACGAGCAATCTGGGGAATTAGGCGGTTTAACCAGAGTACGCGGCTTTACTCAGGATGATGCTCATATATTTGTTACGCCAGAACAGTTAGACAGCGAATTCCTCAACGTAGTGGATTTGATTCTGTCAGTGATTAAGACTTTGAAATTAGATCAGAATTTCAAAGCGCGTCTCAGTTTCCACGATCCAGCCTCAGATAAGTACATTGGTGACGAAGAAGCTTGGAATAAAGCTGAAAGTGCGATTCGTCGTGCTGTGGAAACTTTGGGGATGGAACACTTTGAGGGAATTGGCGAAGCGGCGTTTTATGGTCCCAAACTAGATTTTATTGTCAAGGATGCTTTGGATAGAGAGTGGCAGCTCGGAACGGTGCAAGTAGATTATATCTTGCCAGAACGCTTTGATTTAGAATATGTTGCCGAAGATGGTTCTCGCAAACGTCCGGTAATGATTCACCGTGCGCCTTTTGGTTCTTTGGAACGGCTAATTGGTATTTTGATTGAAGAATACGCGGGAGATTTCCCGTTGTGGTTGGCACCAGTGCAAGCTCGATTGTTGCCGGTGAGTGATGAGTTTCTACCTTTTACTAAAGAGGTAGCAGCAAAAATGCAAGCTTTGAGTATCCGTGCAGAAGTCGATTTGAGTGGCGATCGCTTGGGTAAACTCATCCGCAATGCTGAGAAACAAAAAATACCCGTGATGGCGGTAGTCGGAGCGAAAGAAGTTGAAAGTAACAGCTTAAGTATTCGTACACGCGCTTCAGGGGAGTTGGGAAGTATACCTGTAGATGAGGTGATGGAGAAGATGAAGCAAGCGATCGCTAACTTCGAGAACTTTTAAGTATACTTTTGAGAAGGAACAACACCCACACGAAGAGCCTATCCAGACGCATACTCAGCAGTTCGTGGATAGGCTTTCAATCTGTCGGGTGCCTCAGGATGCCCAGCATGTCTTTTCAGGGAACGATCCTTTTTTCCAGTGTTGTCGAACCTTTGTTGCTGCCATTTGGTAAAATGCCTGCGAGTTATTAACAGGTATTTCCTGAAGTTGCTCGACTTCTCCACTGGATTTATCTAGCCACAAAGATCCAAGATGATCTTCGTGCGGACCAAAGCGATAAATAACGCTCTTCTCATCCTCCTTCTCTTTTAAAATCAATACATAAAAAGCCATAAATACATTTGTCGTCTGCAAGTGTTTGATACTTCAGTTTTAACTCATTATCTTAGACTATAATTGTGCTAGTGGATTCCATATGCGACCAGAGCGTTCAGTTGCCTCATGAGCAGTGCGGTAATCAGTGTGGAATATTGCCTCAAACCGCGATTCAAAGTATTCATGTTCAAGTAGGCGCAAATCCTCAGCGTTATGTTGACCTTGGCGCAACCTAATCCAAGCATCAGCTATCTCTGGATGGGGGTCAAATAATCTAAGTCCGTCATCTAATTCGTGTTGACGATAGAACAGGTGATCTTTGATCCGTTGAATACGAAACTCTAACCAACCAGTGTTCTCAGCAATCTCTTGCACATCATCAGCATTACGAATAGCATCATATGCTCCAGGAGCATATTCCTCCCAGCGTTGTAAATCATTCATTTTAATAAATTTAAATATAAATCAAAAATATATAAATCTATACTATCATTCTTTCTTAAGTACGTAAATAAAGAAAATATCAAGGAATAATTAAAAATATCATAAGTTGAGAAATAATGTAGGGTGTGTTAGCGCTTCTCGTAACGCACCTTCGTATGATCGAATAAACGAACCACAGAGGCACAGAGTTCACAGAGGAATGAGAAGAGAGAGAATTTTTACGTAAGTCTTATATTTGCAGAAAACGCGATTAAATTTATCATTCAGTTATCCCCTCAAATTAATGGCTAATTATGACTAGCCTCGTACCCAAATCTGAATCAACTGATATTTTTTATCCAAGTTCGGATGGTGAACCTTTGGCAGAAACTTCTGTTCATGCTGATGCAATAATTAACACCGTTGTTGCCTTGCGTCAGTATCTTGCAGGACAATCGGCTATTGTTTTGGCAGATCAGTTTCTCTACTACGCTCAAGGTTATCCTCGATTGAGGGTGGCTCCAGATGTAATGGTAATTTATAATGTTGCACTTGGGGCTAGAGATAATTACAAGATTTGGGAAGAAGGACAAGTACCATTAGTCATTTTTGAAATGACTTCTCAGGGAACTAGAGAGCAAGATATAAGTTTCAAAAAAACTCTCTACGAACAGTTAGGAGTACTGGAGTACTGGTTATTTGACCCTAAAGGAGAGTGGATTCCCGAACAACTGCGGGGTTATCGTTTAATTAGACAAGAGTATGAGCTAATTACAGATAAGCGAAGTGAGGCTTTGCAACTGCGATTAGAGATTGAAGAGCAATTAATTGCTTTTTATAAACAGGATACAGGAGAGAAGTTATTGGCTCCTGGGGAGTTAGTAGAAGCGCTACAGCAGGAAATTTTAGCACGAGAACAGGCGCAAGAGCGAGCAAAACAAGCTGAGGAGCGAGCAAAACAAGCTGAGTTACAGGTGGAAAGGTTAAAAGAACAGTTGCGTAGACGCGAAGCGGCTTGTCGTTAGACATCGCTTGGTGTCGATCCTGATACTGTAAATAACTTGTAAAGAAGAGCGATCGCTCTTTTAACGTGGGGTAATTTTGCTCTTTAACCAAGAAAATGCGGAATCGTTAATCTTATAGATGAAGTTAAATAAACTAATTTTATCTTGTTTACCTCAACAAATGGAAAAGTTACACTTTCTCGGAGCTAGCTTATTTTTGACGATGGTAACTTTCGCGGCTAGTGCGTCACAAGCATCTAATATTAATCAAAATCAAATTTCCTTCTCGTCTGGAAATCAAGTCGAGGTTGCTCAAACTAAAGCAAAATTTAAACCAGATGCAGATAATCCTAATTACCTGCGAGACTATAACTTTTCTACGCCACTTCCTCAAACAGGTAAGCTGACTATTCGACGCACTCTGCGTGAGTTTAAGCAAAACAAAATGTTTAAGGCTTGTCCTGCTAATTCAGAATTATATGCTTTTGCAGAAAGTACAAACTATCAAGTAGAAATTTGTACTAAAGAACATACTCTTAAACAACCAAAATATTATTTAAGCCGTGCCAAAAACGGTAGTAGTAGTCTTACAATTAAAAGCAATAACGAAGACGCAGCATATCAATTAGTTTTTGAGAATAATGGATATACTTACTCGATTTATCGAGATGGTGGTGGTCCTGATAATCTTATCAATGCATATTTAGAGGTAACACGACCCGATGGCAAAACTTTTGGCGAAGCGTTGATTTACCTATATGAACGATCGCAGTAAATCTTGACTTTTCACAAAACCAATAACTTTTCAAGCGAGATTGTTAGCGAATATCTCGCTTCGGGCATTATTGGCATAATTTAGCACATTTGCAGCAATCTTATCTCGTAAATATGAAACGCATCTCCAAAATAAGAGCGATCGCTCTTCTGCGGAAATTCTCTCACAAGCTATAATTTAACATCTATTTGAGCGAGAAATTTACTTGTGGATCTAATATTACGAGCGCACGAATTAAAACTAGCCTTAATCGATTTCGTCCTTGACGCAGAAGACGAACTTGCAACAGCGCTGGAAACCTATGCAGCAGAACAATCCCGTCGTGGTTCGGGTGATAGCAAACAGCAAGATTTCATCATTGACAGTTTTGCGATAGAGGGGAAAGTCGGTGATAAAACACCGCTTGATTTGTTTTTAGACAGTCATCCCGATTTACCAGATGCAGAACGCAACTTGATTCGCAGTTGGCATCGGAGTTTTATTGGCTTGTTTGCTGTAGTTCAAATTTTACCTGATGGCTTTGAATTGGTAAATTGGCTAACAGATAAACACTATATTGTCAAGGCAAATGCAATAACAATTCAAGAAATGTCGCGGTTTAAAGTAGGAGAAATTTTCCTGACTCGAATTGCTCCTTTAAGCGATACTGAATGGATGTTTTTTAGTTCTTATACACTCTTGGGTAAATTAGGTAAACCAAAATTAGCAGTAGCAATTGGTAATTTCAAAGATAACTACAAGAATAATCTTTACGGAGATGCCCCAGATTTATTAGAAGAAGCTTGGTTATCAGTCGAAAAATATCATCAGGAATTTGTTGACTTTTTTGGTAGCGATGAAATCACACTGCCGGGATATCAACTTAATAAAAAAATCGTTGAATTCCAAGAGTTAATGACTGAGAAACGCTTGGCAGAAGCAGGCATTGATACTTCTAAATCTTTAGCTGAAGCCGCTGAAGCCGCAGGAATTGACGAAGAGGAAATCAAAGCGGCAGCGGAAGAGTTGGGTGCTGACTCCAAAGTAGTTTCTCAGGTATTTAACAATAAATCTGCCAATAATAAAATGGTAATGCCGAAAGTTGATTTACCTGCGGAACTAAAGAAAGCAGAACAGGTAACGGCACTTTCTCACCCACGTTGGGGACAAATGTTTTTACCAACATACGGTAAAATGAAGGCAATTTTATCAGCTGATGTGCAAAATATTGAAGGTTCAGAAAAACTAATTCGTTACTTCCTAGAAGATAAAAGTATTAATGCTTTCGTTTGGTATCGGTTAGCTGAACAGTACCCAACTCAATTAGAAAAGGTGTTGCAAACTTATTTACATCGTCCGGATTTTCGTTTGTCAAGTGATTTGAAGCCGCTTTTGCAAGAATTCAACAAACCGATTGAGCCAGAGTTACCAGAAATTGCTAGTGTACCTTTACATCTGCATAATTTGTTTCAAGAAGCTTTGGCAGATGTGAATAAATCTAAGTCTAAGGATAAAGGGAAAAAGCCGGCAGCAAAGGGCTTTCAACGAAGTTAAGATGTGAGTATAAGCACTCGTGTGTGCTTATACTCACATCTTGCACCAACGTGTTAATACAGTTACCAACTTTTTGATTGACACAAAAGGAACGAACTTGATAGAATCTCTAGGAAATTACACGTAAAATTTATCTTAATGAAAAAGCAGGATTGTGCTGTTTGGTTAGGTGGAGTGGTATTTATCGGTCTTTCTCCCTTTGTGATTGTGGCTGGACAAAGACCTGCATCGGCTGCCTGTCCGATACCCGACTCCGTTTCAGATAAAGATACTATTATTACGTCGTTTCTTAACTCAGAATGTACAAAACAGACCCTGACGCAAGATACAACTTATTATCGCTATTACAATGATGATAATACTTATCGCTTTGGTAGATTTTTAACAACTAATTTTTATGACAGTAGTAATGGTAAAACTACATTAGATGCCATTCGAGAGTTGGCTCTAGCTCAATACTTCGGACCTCCTCCAAATTTAGCGCAATTGAGAGAAAGAGTAACTCTACCCGCAGGCTTGGATGTCTATGTCGGTGTTGCCGGACCTCAATCTCCTAAAGCTTGCTACCCAGGTGGTGCCACACAAACCTTTATAGAAAATACAAGAACTACAGGTATCTCATTTATTTTTGATGGCAATGTACCTGATGGAGGTTCCTTGCCCGCAAATTGCTATACTGCTGGGAAATCTATTCCCGAACCCTCTCCTCTTTTTGGCATAGGTGCGATCGCTATATTCGGTTTGGCTACTATCTTTAATCCCGCTTTCACAAAGTCGAAAATTAAACAGATAGCTAACGGTTAGTAGTTGTCGGTTGGGTTGAACGATAGTGAGTCCAGTCCCCATCTGGCTGTAAGCCAAGATGGGGAACTGGCGAACCCGAAGGGTGAAAACCCAACAAATAAAAGGCTTAGGCTTTTCGCATTTTAGCTGCCTTGCGCCAAGAAACCAATCCATTAATTGCCATAAAAAGCAGAATCACATAAAGCAATGAAATAAATTTAACTTCTTTAGCGTAGTACAGCCCAATTCCGATAATGTCAACTATAATCCAGTAATACCAGCTTTCAATGTACTTTTGTGCCATGAGTCCCATTGCGGTAAAACTCATAACTGTTGTGATTGCATCCAGATATGGATAAGATGCTGGCTGTTGAAAGATGGTAGGGAGTAACAGATGAACCCGACTCATAACTGTACCCAAAGCGATCGCCACCACGATAGTAACTACCGCAGTCAGTAGGAATTTGCCATGTGGACAATATCGCACATCCAATACCTTGCCCGTATCGGGTTGGGGTGTACTCCATCGCCACCAGCCATACACGCTAACGAAAAGATAGTATACTTGCTCTAAGGCATCAGAATACAAGCGAATTTGGTAAAAAAGTGCCATATAAAGTAACACACTAACGATACCAACAGCCCAAGTAAGTATTTCTCTTTTGGAAATTAGCCAAACTGACCATAGGTAGAGAATTGTTCCCAAGAGTTCAATGTAGCTCATGGGATATCCTATAAGCCTAAAGGCGACGTTGTTTACGCTCCAAAATTCAAACATTCGTATAGGGTGATAACAATTCCAGAAGATTGCTGTATTTCCGGTACTGTGATAAAACTCTTTTTACAACTTGAATTCTAGTATCTAGGCTGCCTCGCAATTGAAAAAATGGAACTTTTCGGAGAATTAGATCGCTAAGGATAATTTTCTGAAATATATTTCGATTTGTCTCCCCAGAGCGATCCCAGGTATCATGATAAGGAATATCTGTCTCACAAACAAATACTAAATCGTAGCTCAAAGCTGCCTGATTTGCCAAATCTACCAGAGTTGGAGCGACGCTATTATGATAGTACAGCGAGAAGTGATAAGTCGTAATCGCATTCGTATCTGTGAACAAGTAGTGATTTGCTTGTTGCTTCATGGCTTCTTCGCGTTCTAGATGCCCAAATGCAATCTCTACAAGTTGTTCAAGCGAGAGTCTTCGTTCGAGCTGATGGGTTTCCCAATACTCACGTCCATATTCTGGCATCCAAACGGTGTTGTACTCCTGCGCTAATTGGGAAGCAATCGTAGTTTTGCCCGTTGAAGGGGCACCTAAGAAAACTACATTGGTAATGAGGTCACAATACACCAGGGGATGTAAATATTTCCGAAATTTAAAGGGATCTTTTCTGACTTCGGTTCCTGAGATCGGGACTTTTTGGCGATCGCAATCCACAAGCCGATTGATCGCTCCCAAAGCCTCGCTCATATGTTTTCCATAAAATTCACTACTGTAGAAATGAGTGATTTTCTGCGATTTCAATCGCCCTAGAATATAATCCTCATGCTTTTTTTTGATCTCAGGTGTATCTCCAACAACGCTTGGACCGTCCCAAGCCTCAATTATCTGAATCGTTGGATAAATTTTTCGCAGCCAGTTAGCCCGAATTGTTAAAGGAACCTCAGTAACCTCTGGGCAATCGTAAATTATCACAACTACTTCATCCATCTCTGCTAAGGCAGTTTCAATAACAAGTTGATGACCTTTGTGGAGAGGTGCAAATTTACCTAGTGTCAGACCCCGCTTACCCATGATTGTTTTAGAATTTGCTGTGTCAGTTATAATTTCGTAGGATAAACCCGGACAAACCATGTCATCCTCTTACTCTTTTATCGTTTCAACGGGTGATGTCGGCATCTTTAACCCTCCACGACCAGA
>NZ_JBPAOH010000101.1:0-28443 GCF_050875635.1 Tolypothrix sp. VBCCA 56010 | reverse complement strand
CGTCTTTTAAGACGATTGCGTTGGTCTCTTAATCATACGCCCCGAAGTGCGCCGTCTTCTCCCTTACACCCTAACCATGCAACCCCACACCCTTCTTGTTGACTTTTGACTATTTAATTAAACGTGAGTTCGGCGGACAGACTTGAACTAAAGTTCAAGACAGGGAGAGGTTCATCAAACTCACTTTAAAATCAAGCTCTTGCCTTCAGCACTTGTTTTGCAACAGTACTAATGCTGTCTTGCGAATTATTGCTTAATTGCTCCAAAATTGAAATCGGTGTGTTGACATTTGTGACAACAGCCGCCCGGATATGGTAATAGGAATGAACTGCGAGTTGTTCTAGCAAATGGACGGGGGTATTGGGATGAGCAGCGATAGCTTTTAAACCATTAGCTTTTAAAGCATTAATCGTATTTGGATGCTGTATTTGGTTGATTTTTAGATAAAGCTTCTCTAGCCCCTCTGAGGTTGTATTGGGGTTTTGAGCGAGATGTATGAAAAAATCAATGCTTACAAATGGAGCTTGATGGTCTGTAAGTGCAAGCAGCATAGTGGGTGGGGTTTTCAAAGATGATGCGATCGCCGTTGCGACATAATACTTATTCATCTGCAATAGATTTTCTAATGCTTTTGGAGTGATATCAGAACGCTTCACCAATCGAATTGCAATTGATTCATACCTATCTTGATTGGATACTGTGACACGTTGATGTTGTTTAACCAAGAACTCTGCAAAAGACTCTAGAACGGTAGAGGTTGCATTGGGATTATTTACAGCTTTGAAGAGTACATCTTCATCTATATCCTGCGCGAGTTTTTCTAAAACCTTTGCAGGGGTTGAGGAATGGGCTGCAACCAATCGCCGAATAGAGGCTCGTTGATCGCTGGCTAACCGTTCTAGCAAATCGATTGATGTTCCTGATTTCCCCTCGATAAAATTGATGATGGCGATCGCAGTTTCGGAAACATTTGGATGCTTCTTGATTAGATGGTGAATTTCTTCGTCATTTTCTCCTGCTAGTTTTTCTAATATTGCGCTTGGGACTTGAGGATTTCGAGCAAGTGCTTTGAATATCGAAACATCTATATTTCCTCCTGCCATTTCTTTCAACATTACGTTTGGTATTTGGGGATTTAAAGCAAGTACTTTGTGCATCAGAAAATCTCTCCAATCTGCAAACTTATTGAGCAGGGATAATGGTGCGTTGGGGTTCTGAGCGATTCCTATTTCGATATTGCTGATTCCACTCTCGGCTAGTTTAAGCAATAACGATTCAGAAGTGTTCGGATTTCGAGCGATCGCGAAAAATAGACGATCGTCAACCTCATATTGACCATCATTGTCTCGATCGTAGAAAGGAGGAGGGCTTTCTACAAGTTGTTCTAGGAGTTCAAGAGGTGTCTTTGGGTTTCTAGCCACAGCAAGAAGAATTTCCTCATCCTCAATCTCTAATAAGCGAGCAAGCTTGTCTTCACTAGTTGTTGTGCTACGCGCTAAAGAGAGCCTAACAAAATTGCTCTCAGGATTTTCTAGTAGCAAAAGATTGAAAATCGGGTTTGCAGTTATCGCGTCTGGAAACTCCTTACCTAATTTGAGCAGCGTTTCCGTTGGTGTATTCGGATTTATAGCCACAGCCTCACGAACTTCTGGCTGAGGATGTGAAGATAGCTCCTCAAGCACCACAACCGAGGTATCGTCAGCCCAGGCTAACGCAAAATCGTTGTCATCAAGCATAGTAAAGAATTAGATTTTAGATATAGAATTAGTTTTCCCAAAATCTAAGGGCACTTTTAATTTAACGGCTATAGGTAGACAGAAAAATAACGAGCGAATTCTACAAGCAAGATTGATGAAGCGAGTAAGCTTCTTCAGGATATGAATGGGGCTTACAGTTAGTTACCAAATCCAAAAAGAACATGAAAAATCGCTTGGTAAAACTAATTGATAAAATTCTTTTACGCAAGCGTGCGGTAATTGAGTCAGTTAATGACCACCTGAAAAACCTGTGCGAAGCCAAAGACGCTCCGCCTCCGGTCAAATTGAACATTCTAGACCTTTTTATTCAACTTGATGGCTGGTTTAGCAGCCTACACTTATCTACCTCAAAAACCTTCACTTGACATTTACCTTAAAGACTTACCTGCACTACCTCCTAGTATTTTTTAATCCGTCGAACTCACGTTAATTAACTATCAGTTGGGGCAATCGGTGTGTGTAAATTAGTCAAGGTTTTCCAAGAGTTGGTGGTAGTATCAAAACAGCGCCAATTAACGCCGTCCGGTTCTTGATAGCAAAATAAAGTGCGATCGCGATCGTTCGATTTATCTGTTAAATAATATACCATTCCTCGAAAAGGATAAGTTTTACGACTCAAGCGTTTAGCTACCGCTTGATTAGGACATTCAACGACAAACACTGGTTGTCCATCTAAATAAGCCAAAGAGAAGATGCACATCCGCAAAATGGCTCGCAGCCAGCTTTCCGAATAAGCAAAACAATCATCTATTATTTTATTGGTCAGAGCTTTTTCTAAAGCACGCTCTTCTTGATGAGGAGTATGAGATTCAGACATAGCACCACCTATGGCTACACCATTGGTTTGAGATTAAACTAAAAACTCTCAAACTGACAAGCGTACCTGCAAATATTGTGGGGAGTGGGGAGTTGGGAGTGGGGAGTAGAAAGTTGGGAGTGGAAAGTTGGGAGTTGGGAGTGGGGAATTTTTCTTTTACTACTCCCTACTTTTGTATAGACGCGGTTAATCGCGTCTCTACTCACAATTCCCCAATACCTAAGGCTGGTAAAATATACTTATAGCCTTTAGACTAATTAAATTGCCATGCCTGCTGAAATTAACCCAGGAAATCAAACTACCACAGGTGCAGATGCGATTGATGAAGCGATCGCCCAAGGAATTGATTTTGACGGTTCTCCAATTCCACCAGCCAAGTTAGAACTGTACACCGAAGTTATGGCGCTAGAGGCAAATAGACAGCGCAGTGGCGTATCTAATACAATGCGATCGCGCATCGTCCGAATTGGCGCAAAACACATTCCCCAAGCAGAACTCGATAAAAAGCTTGTAGACGCTGGTTTTGCTCCTTTAAAAGAGAAAGAAATTGCCTTTTTCTACAGCGGAAAATAACATGGGGGAGATAGGAGTTATATTATTTCTAACTCCCAACTCCTCGTTCCATCATTACTTTAGAGGCTGACTATAAAAATCGTTTGTCGTGTCGAGTAATTCCTGACACTTCATCTATAAGCATAAATGAAGAATGCAAGCTTGTAGAATTATGAGTATATACTTAGTATATACAACATGATTTAAATTTAAAAAGTGTTGTAAATTAGCTGCCAAAAACAATTGATGTAAATTATGTATTCCCAAGTAGTTTCAATGTGGGGAAACAGTATTGGTATTCGCCTGCCCAAATATAGCCGATCAAGTTAACTTAAAGGAAGGTACAAATGTGTCTATCAGTATTTCTGAGGGTAAACTAATCGTCGCGCCTCAAAGAAAGAGCTATACCCTAGAAGAATTACTTGAAAAAGTAACGCCAGAAAACCTTCATACAGAGGTAGATACTGGGAGTTGCCTAGGCAGTGAAAGCTAGAAATGCCCAATTTCAAGAAAAAGCCTCTAACGATATCACTGAAAATGTAATTGCTAAAATAATGAGATTACTTTATTAATAATAGTAAAAAATACTCTTTACAAATAATCGACGAACTGCTCAGGTACTAATATCAACTCACCTGATTTGAAGCGATAAATATCTATCCACATCGCTTTATGTTGAGAATTACCAGCTTCAAAAAACACTAATTTTTCCAGTTGATAAAACTTGGAATCAACAAAATCACATTCATAAACTTGAACAATTTCATGACCGGGTTTACCTTCATAAGTAAACAAATTTTCCAGACAACCCAGATAGCGAATGTTTGTTAATTCCGCTTGAATTTCCTCTTGAAACTCTCTTTGTAGCGCTGCGTGGCTAGTTTCACCAAATTCAATACTACCACCTAAAGCGCGGTAATATTTTTCTTGCTTCACGCTATCGTAATCTTCAGAAACAAAAAGCCTTTCTTTATCTCGAATTAAGCCAAATACTTTTACTCGTATTTTGCCTGTTTGCTTCATAAATACTCTAAAAACTGTTCGGGCACTAACTTTAATTCTCCTGATTTAAAACGACTAATTTCTACCCAAAGCGCTGTTTTTTGTCTTTCACCTTCAGCAAAGACTAAATTTTCCAGTTGATAAAACTTGGTATCGACAAAATCACATTGATATATTTGCAAGATTTCGTGACCTTGTTTACCGTTAAAAGTGAAGATATTTTCTATACAACCCAAGTAATGAATGTTGGTTAATTCCGCTTGGATTTCTTCTTGAAATTCTCGCTGAAGTGCTTCAAAACTGGTTTCCCCAAAGTCAACACCACCACCCATTGCGCGGTAAAAAGTTTGCTGCTTAACTGGATCGTAGCCTTGCGAAATAAAAGTGCGATCGCCTTTTTTAATTAGTCCCAAAGCTAAAACGCGAATTTCATCTGGTTTATGCATTTTTATTGTGAAAAATTAATTATTATGCGTAAAATGATGACTCTCGCTATCTTCCACAGACCAATCGTCATTTTCGCCGCCGATATATAATTGCTCAATGCTGACATATTCCTCACTCAATTGCGTGAGAGAATTGATTAAAATATCGAGAGCGATCGCATCACTAGTTCCCAAATCAAACCAACAACGCGCCCAAGTTCCCTGATATTCAAACTCACCCATATTATGCATCAGCGCTAACAAGCTTTTGTCATAACCTTCAGAGTCATAATTCATATAACTCAGATCAAGTCCCGTTTCCTGTACTTGAAGATTTTCGGCATTAAATGCACCTAATTTACCTAAATAAAACCAAGAATTGAAAACTTCTTCAACATACTGCTTTTCTCGTTCAGAAGGAATTGTAGTAAAACTTAGCCAAATCCAAACATCAAAAGGATTAAATTCGCGAAATTGAATATGCATTTAAAGTTGGGAATGGGTAATGGGTAATGGGTAATGGGTAATGGGTAATGGGTAATGGGTAATAGGTAATGGGTAAACTCTATACTAGAAAATAAACATTTTCAATTACCAATTCCCAATGCCCAATGCCCCATGCCCAATTAGCAATTAACTTCCAGTATTATTTAGGCGGTTTGTAGCACTACGACGTTCGCGTTCAATCTGTTTGACTAAACCAGCTGGAAGTTGGGATTTTTTTGCTAGTGCTTTGTCAAAATTAGCGATCGCTTCTTGTATCATTGGCTTGCTTTTTTCTTTTTTCCCCTGTTCTTGGAGGATTTGCCCTTTTAGATAATACATCTCCGGGTTATCAGATGTCATTTTCAAGGCTCGATTTGCATACTCTAGTGCTTGAGAGTACTGTTTTAAGTCTCGGTAGGCAAGAGCAACACCCCGATTGGCTAAATATTGAGGACTTGCATTTTTTTCTAAGCGTTCAATCGCTTGCTCTGGATTGGCAAAAGGCAAATTGACAGCTAGCATCAAATCCATGTAGCCCTTAATTAAATTCAGTTCTGGATCGTTGGCAGAAACGGCTTCCGCTTTGTCTAAATATTGATAAACTTGCCGCAACCGAGTTAAAGCTTGCGGCGCCCCGTTAACTGTACCCTGACGCTGGAGAATTACCGCACCTTCTAAAAAATGACCGACAGCAGCGTATAAATTGCCACGTAATGGGTCGGTAGCAATCAAATTTTGTCCGGTTTGCAGGGTTTTCTTACTGTATGTGTCTAAAGCAGACAAATCTTTATTAACGTATGCTAAAGATGCCTTCATCGCATAAGCTAGTGGTTCATTTGGCTCACTAGATTCGGCTTGTTGTAAGTAAAGCTCTGCCTGTTTGTAGTTACCTTGTTGGAAAATTGCCTTAAAAGCTGCTTCTGTCTTGTCGCCAATTTTCCTTTGGTCGTTAGTACGAAAAGGATCGGCAGCTAAAGATGGATTTACCCACATCAGGGCGATCGCTACTGCAAAACTTGCTTGAGCCAGCCTACCAAGTTTGGCAGACACTATTTTTTGAGGAACGTAAAACCATTTAGTCATTGTTAACCTCAGAATAATTACGCTTGAAATTGTTTTATTTGTTACTTAAAATCTAAAAAACTGGTTACTTGCGCTTTCGCGTGAAAAATTTTATACACAATTTCACCTTGGTAACTTTTCCAAGTTTCCATGCTTGTTATAGCTATTGACCAAGGGTAAGTCTGCCACAATAAAGAAAAGTACACTTCGGTAAGAAGATGGATTTTTCTTGCTGAAGTGATTAATTTTTTTAGGTAGGTAATTAATTGAAGAAAATTTTCGGAATTTTTTAGTTGCTCTTAGTGTAGTTAATCAGTAATTTGCTGACTTTTTGGTAATCTTAACAAATGCTCTATCTCAGAAATCTAATTTATCATCCCACAGCTTGCCCTACACCAATTCTCAAATCACTCAATTTGGACTTACCAGCCCAACAACTAGGTTTAATTATTGGTCCTAGTGGTTCCGGCAAAAGTACCTTACTAGAAATTTTATCAGGACTAGCCGAACCGACATCTGGCGGAGTCTTATGGCGCGAACAAGTACTTATAGCCGAACAATTACAACAATTAGCCGGATTGGTGTTTCAGTTTCCAGAGCGGCATTTTTGCGGTGGTACTATTTTAGAAGAATTGCGTTTGGGGCATCCAGAACTAGGAAGAAACCGAGTTGAAGAAGCACTTACTGAAGTAGGATTAGAGCATTTATCTCTGAGTACACCACCTCATGCTTTAAGTGGAGGTCAGCAGCGGCGTTTGGCTTTAGCGGTGCAGCTGATTCGCCAACCACACGTTCTGCTATTGGACGAACCGACAGCAGGATTAGATTGGTCAATGCGTCGGCAATTGGTAAACTTATTAGCGAAACTGAAACAACATTGGACACTGTTAGTGGTGACACATGACGCTGGGGATATGTTAGCGATCGCTGACAGTTGTTGGACACTCAACCACGGTGAACTAAAATCAGTTGACCCTACGTCGTTAGCAGCGAAAGTCAAAGAACCTCAACCGATGGCATAAAGGGACTAGGGACTGGGGCTTGTTTTATAATTAACCGACACCCGCGCATGGTGCGGCTATACGAGCGAAGCTTTGTTGGCGAACGAGAGGCTTGTCTGCGACACGCACATGCGTTCGTCAACGGCAACGCGTGCATAATCGCGAACGGAGGAAACCTCCGCTCAAACTTCTCTCCACCTGCGTGGGCTAGAAAAATTACGACTGTTTAGCCTGCCTCCGCAGGCTTTGTTTGTGTAGCCGAGCCAGTGCCGTGGGCGGGTTTCCCGACTTGAGGCATCTGGCGTTCAGGCTTCCAGCCTGAAGGCTATGTGAAATTTTAAATAGATTCAATATAAGATCAAATATTTAAAATGTAAAATCACGATGGTAGCCTTAACACCGAATTCGAGTTTTAGTTTGACGATTCGCTTAGAAATTCCTAACCGTGTAGGAATGTTGGCATCAGTCACACAAGCGATCGCTAACAGTGGGGGTAATCTCGGTCAAATTGATTTAATCGAGCAAACGCGCTCTTTTTCCACCCGCGATATCACTGTGGATGCAGCTAGCACCGAACACGCGGAAACGATTGTGCAAGCAGTAAAAGCTTTACCAGACATAAAAGTGCTAAATGTCTATGACCGCACGTTTAATTTACATCGCGGTGGGAAAATCAGCATTGCTAGCAGAATTCCCCTTAAAAGCGTCTCTGACCTAGCAATGGCTTACACGCCCGGAGTTGGTAGAATTTGTACAGCGATCGCCCAAAATTCCGAAGAAGTTTACAACTTAACTATCAAAAAAAACACTGTGGCGATTGTTACAGATGGTAGTGCTGTTTTAGGTTTGGGAAATCTCGGACCGAGTGCGGCTCTGCCAGTGATGGAAGGAAAAGCGATGCTGTTTAAGGAGTTTGCAGGCATCGATGCTTTCCCAATTTGCCTTGCAACTCAAGATACAGATGAAATCGTCCGTACAGTAAAAAATCTCGCTCCGGTTTTTGGGGGAGTGAATTTAGAGGATATCGCAGCTCCTCGCTGCTTTGAAATTGAACGAAGACTGCGAAATGAAGTAGATATCCCTGTTTTTCACGACGATCAGCATGGTACAGCAATTGTCACTTTAGCAGCGTTATTTAACGCCCTGAAGTTAGTACATAAGTCAATGGCGGAAATCCGTATTGTAATTAACGGTGCGGGTGCTGCTGGAGTAGCGATCGCTCGCTTACTCCGCAAAGCCGGCGCGGAAAAAATCTGGATGTGCGATTCAAAAGGCATTATCTCCATTAGTCGCACCGACTTAACCGAGGAAAAGCGGGAATTTGCTGTGAAAGCGCAGGGTACTTTAGCTGGTGCGATGCAAGGTGCAGATGTCTTTATCGGTGTTAGCGCCCCCGGAGTGTTGACACTGGAAATGGTACAATCAATGGCGAAAGATGCGATCGTCTTTGCAATGGCAAATCCAATTCCGGAAATTCAGCCAGAATTGGTGAGTAAAGATGTTGCTGTCATCGCTACCGGACGCAGTGACTACCCAAACCAAATTAATAACGTTTTGGCGTTTCCTGGAGTGTTTCGCGGTGCTTTAGATTGTCGAGCCGCGACGATTAGCATCAGAATGTATCTGGAAGCTGCTAGTGCGATCGCTTCTTTAGTTAAACCTTCCGATTTGAATCGCGAACATATTATTCCCTCAGTCTTTGACGAGCGAGTTGTTAGCGCTGTTTCTGGTGCTGTGCAACGTGCAGCGCGTGAAGAAGGTATCGCTAAAAGTTAAATAACTGATATTTGATTTAAACTACAGAGAAACACAAATGTATCAAATTTCTCTGTGTTTCTCTGTGGTTTAAATAAAGTTTACCAAATTAAGCCGCAATATCTCTCGCGTGAAGTCACAGGAATATCCGATCCAAGCATCATTCAAAAATTTGCCTGTTTGATACTCTTTAGTGATTCCAGAACCACCGAGAATCTCAACTGCTGTTTGCGCGTTCTTAATTGCCACATCCACCGCAAAGGTCTTGGCTGCCGGTGCTTTAACCGTCGCGGCAAGTTGAGGATCGGTGTCTGCTGCGATCGCTGCGTCCCACACCATCAATCGTGCAGCCTGCGTATTCACCATCATGTCAGCTAGCTTTAAAGCCACAGCTTGATGCTCAATAATCGGACGACCCCAACTTACCCGTTGCTTGGCATAATTGAGCGCGTATTCATACGCTGCGCGAGCCAAACCCACATGACTAGCTGCCAGTCCGATAGACACCTCAGGAAGCAACATTAAAAGCGCACCAGCTTGTCCCTCTTGCCCAATCAGATTTTCCGCAGGCACCCGCACGTTGTCGAGGTAGATTTCAGTGTGATGAGAAGGTTTCCAGCCAATCATCTGAGTTCTCTTGCCGAACTTCAGACCCGGTGTATCTGCCGGCACGTAGAACATGGACATGCTCTCTCGCATCGGTTTGTCTAGAGATGTGCGTGCCATGATGAAGTATGCATCGGCGATACCAGCATTTGTAATTAACCCGGACTTATTGCCGTTGAGGACGTAGCGATCGCCATCTGAAGAAGCAAATGTCTTCATTCCAATTTGGGGATCGGGTGAGGGACAGAAGAGATCCGAGCTTGCCACGTTTGGCTCACTTTCTGCCACACTAAACAGATGAGGCGAAGACGAGCTTACAGACAACATCCGCTTTTGCTGTTCTTGGGTGCCGGCTCTGGTAAGAAAAAGGGACATGCTCGCGGTAAGATTGAAGTAGCTACTGGCAATGCTGACATCAGCAACGCCGAGTTCTTCCTGAACCAAAACCAAATCTATACACTTTCCACCCATACCACCGTACTCTTGTGGAAGCAGCAAAGACGTAAATCCTAAATCGGCTCCTTTGCGAAATACGCCTTGACAAAAATCCCAAGGTATGATATTTTGATCGTTAGATTCGTCAATCATCTTGGCGATCGGCTTAATCTCGCTTTCGGCAAAGTCACGCGCTGTCTTCTGTAACAAAAGTTGTTCTTGAGTCAGGCTGAAGTCGATCATAATTTGCTTATTTTTCGTTGGATGTTCAAGGACTCCATAACTTGGAGTAGTTCGCTATATAACTGCGACTATATCGAAAATATACCTATCTTAAATATTAAATTCCTGGGACGAGCTAAAAGCCTACTCTACAAACAAAGATTATCCTGGCTGTGATAGTTGATGAATAAAATCAGTATGTTCTGGTGTATTTAGTCCTGACTGTAATACAGCCAGAACCTTTCCTAAATTTTTTTCTAGTAAGGGGTTTGCTGCTAACCATAAACCGGGAAAAACTTCACTTTTAATTACACCATCTGCATCAGGTTCTAGGCAGAGATACTCCTGTCGTCTCAACTTGAACCAATTGAGTTTTTTATCAAAAATTTGCCAGACAATATACTCTTGTACTTGATTGCGGCCATAGACATTCAGCTTCTCATGTAAATCGTATGAAGCACTACTAGCTGCAATTTCCACAATCAATTCGGGTGCGCCTTCAACGTAATCATCCTCGCTGATGTAAGATTGACCTGCGGTATCGACTCGTAATAGCGCATCTGGCTGTGGTTCGTTATCCAAATCTATGCGAGTAGTCCCATTGTCGATTAAATCAGTACCAGGTGTCGCCACACAGTAGATACCCAACCACGTGATAATTTGAGCGTGGGGTCTACCATGATTGGCTGCACGCACTGGTGATGGCATATAAACTTTTCCTTCAATTAATTCAGCTTTTTTGACATGGGGCATTGCTTGATAACGTCGCTCGAATTCATCGCGGGTTAAGCGATCGCCATTTTCTAAGGGTGGTAATTTAACTGATTCTTCTTTTTGGATAACCATAATATAACTACTTTGATTTATCTTCTTATGTCTCACGCACAAAGTAGCAAAGGTGAGGCAGCGCGTTGCCTATTTTCCCAAGGCACGTTTTCACAGGGTACTTCCCCTGAAAAACTGCCGTGCGGTTGTAGCGACTGCCGTTGCAAAGAAAGACTTTACACGTTGAGGTGAGGTTTATTCTGCATTGACAAATTCTAAATAATCATTGCTGAGTTCTTTCACCGCTAAGTCGTAAAACTGCTTACCGTGTTCTGGTGTTGCTAAGGCAGGATTTGAACCCATACGTCCATCTGGGTAATGTTGACGAAAGTTAGTTGCACCATAAATTCTATGTCCGGTTGCGACTTCTGTTGACAAAGGTGCTTGCTTAATCGCTTCTGGATAAACGTACTGGGTCAAAGCTACTTCACTCGGCGTTGCGTGAGAGCCTTCTTGATTGCCGTATAATTCTTTAGCTAACTTATATACAGAACCGCACATAAACCAGTTTGCAACTTGACATTGCACTTTTTGGGCATTGGCAATCTGCAAATCTTCCAAGTATGCGTAAGTTTCGGAAAAAGCAGCTTTCAGAGTGGCGATATTACCGCCGTGTCCGTTGATAAAATAGAACTTGGTAAAACCGACTTTAGTTAAACAAGTTACATACTCTTTGACCAGCAAAATCAAAGTGCTGGGACGCAAACTGATTGTACCGGGGAAAGCGGTGTGATGCAGTGCCATGCCGACATTGATTGTCGGACCGACTAATGCTTGAGTTGCTTCACCAACACCACGAGCGATCGCTTCTGCACAAATCGCATCAGTTCCAATTAATCCTGTTGGTCCATGTTGTTCGGTGGAACCTATAGGAAGGATTATACCACAAGACTGCTGTAAATAAGCTTCAACTTCCTGCCACGTACTCAAATGTAATAACATTTTTTCTTCCTCCTCCTCATAAAAATTGTTGTGGGAACATCTTTATCTGGCAAACCCCCACTAACACGATTATGAGCGATGTCTGAAGAATAGGTTTTAACGTAGTAACGGCTTTAGCCGTTAAAAGCTTTATATTTGAGCGGTAAACCGCTCACTACGTTCTTTATTTATAGGACTTACGCACTCATGTCGTTAAAACTTTGAATTTACGTAGGGGCAATTCATCAATTGCCCTTACAAGACTTTAGTGGGTGCGTAAGTCCTAATTTAGATAAAGGGACAAAAAGCTGCTAGCTATTAATTATTAGCTATCAAATGCGCGGTGTGAAGAGAAGAAAAAATTGTTTGGAGACTGCTATATATCGAACTTGTCAATTAGTTCAATTTGTGATATATCTAGCTGTCTTTTATAGCGTTTTAGCTAAAAGCTAATTGCTTGATTCTTGACTAATCAAAGAAATAATGTTTTTTCACGTCGCTGGTAATTTCCCACATACACGACATTCCGGCTGGAAAAATTACTAAATCACCCTGACCCATTTTTACTGGTTGTCCCCCATCAGGGGTAACTATGACATTACCTGCTAAAAAGTAACAAGTTTCTTGAGAATCATAAGTCCAGGGAAATTTTGAGATTTCTTTTTCCCAAATGTCCCATGCGAACACACCTAAGTTGTGCAAATGTTCTAGACTGGGTTGATGCTCAATTTTAATTTCCATGCTGTGTTAATCGTAATTACAATCAGCAGTAAGACTGGATGTCTTCACCACATTGATCTACTAGATAGCACAAAGCGCGAAAACGCAAACCCACAAACTGATCGTAAAGAGGATTCAGCTTGCACATCGGTGGAATATGAGCTATTTTGCGACCAAACAGCATTATATCGCGCTCGAAGGGACATTGTGCGGGAATTAGTTTAGCAATAAATTTCGCTAGTTTAGGGTTTTGAATCTCTAGAGAATCAAGCCATTGACGTAAAGGTTGCAGCAAATCTGGTTGAGGTTGAGCAAATTGACTTTTGATTTCTGTCTTTTTGATTTCTTCTGCGGAGTTAACAAAAGCAGAGAAGATGATCCGTCGATTGTTTGTTCTGAGCATATTCTTAACTAAGATTTTCCTGGTTTTAATGATTTTGCTTTCTTGTAGCGTATTACTACGCTAGCTTTTTTCGCCATTTTAATTGTGTTTTAAATACAATCATGGCAACAGAGAATGAATTGATTTACACGAATGACATAACAATCAAATTGTGTAATCAATTGATATTTAAACTCACCCTCCAGACTTAGAACTGTCCCGTTAAATACAAAATAACAAAGAAATTATAAAATTGGTATTTTTTTAAAATATTAGTCTGTTAAGCGCTGCTGTTAGGTATGTGGTTTGATAATTTCAATGTAAATGAATTAACCTAAAATCAAACAGTATCTGGAGATGTACTTTTTCTTGCCTTAACGCGGTTTTTTTATGACTCAAGCCAGATTTCGCCGCAGATAGCCTGGAAAGTAACTCATTTTAAGCTACCCACTTCATAGGTAAATGTTATCTACATTACAAAAGTTCATGATATATTTTATCTAATATCAACGCAGCATACTTTGATAAATTTAAGCAAGTAAGTGGATGCAATTAACTAATAAAAAATGGGGATCGCCTAGCGGGGCTTAAATTTGGGAAAATTCCCACTGAAAAAAACTGCGGATAGTCATGCATACAGCGGCAACGAAAAACGCTGCCGCCCAAAAGCTTTGCGGATGTGCTTTTTTTTGTATAGCGATCGCATTGATGCGCTCTGAAAGTGCGATCGCGCTATAAGCTAAAATAAGGTTGCTCGTTTGCGTAACACTTGCGTCAGGGTCATGTTTAACTAAGCCTCCCGATTAAACACTGTCCCAACCTCATTTTGATTGAATTGAACAAAATCTAACTTTGGGTTTGATTTGGGCAGAGTGGTAGTTGACGCAGACAAACAGCGGACGAGACAGCGGTTGATATAGATTTTTATCCATCGCTTGAGGTAAAGGCATCCAGAAGGCGATCGCCTCCTATATAGCCCTTGGTCATCTTACCTCAAAGTGCAACCACAGATAATGAGCGCAGTTGCCATTGTTTAGTTGAGACTTGCAGGTCTTTGATCAACCCGGTGCGTATATCCACCACCCAGCCATGAACCTCAGGCGCTTTTCGCCCTAGAAAAATGAATTGATTGACATTTTGTAGAAATATTGGTCAATTATGAATTAAGTTATGTTTAAATTACCTTTAAACATAACTTAATTAAGGATTCATTTCTGTTGAAATACCTCGTAAACAGTACAATAAATCGCTTGTGAAAATCTGAAATAAACACCTTCAAAAAAATCTGCATCAGTACAGGAAAGATGCTGTGAAAAGTTTGAACCTGACGGTTACTAGCCTTCGGTTCAGGCTGGGTGTGTGTGGCGCGATCGCAACTTTTGCATTCCTCCAAATCCTAGCAGCCAAACTAGCAATATAATCGAGTGGATGCAAAATATTGTCCACAGACAACCGGTCAATGCATAGGCGATCGTACAGGCTAAACCCAACAATGCCGTTAATGCAAGGAAAACTGGCTGAAAAAAGGTGGGAATTCCCGCTTTATAAAAGGTTTTGGCATTGAACGGATGATAAAGGACAAACAGCAGTAAACAAAATGCTGCCCACAATGACCACGTTACCCAATTGACTAATTCTATGGGGTGGGGAAGCATCAAAACGCGAAATACTAACTCTTCCAGAAAAGCGGGAATTATCGAAGCTCGAAATGCTGTAAATAGCCGATTAGGTAAGTTGACAGGCGAAAGATTAAAGCGCAAAAATCCAGAAAAGAAGCCTAAGGGTAGAGCGATCGCGCTGTAAATCAATAATGTCACCCCCACTATCAGCCAATCTTGTTGGTTAGGTATGACAAAAGACCCCAACACACGATTCAACAGAATCGGGATCGGTGCAACATTGGTAAAGGGAAGCTTCAACCTGCCAAGTACTGCCGTTGCTTCTTCTGGAATAATATCCTGCTGCCATCCACCAATTTGGTTGCTTCGCAGAAACCAGAGTTTCGCATTTTGGCTTAAGAATATACTAGCAAGTTCATCGTGCGCTTGTCGGGGTAACATTGTCCGCCAACTTGTCAGCGCTGCCCAGATGCTACGGTTTTGAGATAACCTTGGCTCTTCTTCGTTACCGATTCCGCTTAAAGCAGATGCATTGCTTTCCCAATCAGCGCGGACTATCCCCAAAGGACTCAATTGCCGTTCTAAAGATGAACCGAGAGAAACTAGCTTTTCAAAGCGAAAAGTTTGCGGATCGCTAGGATGATCCTTAAGCCACTTCTGAATTGCCGGGTTTGAAGTAACTTGCTGTTCGATGACTTTCAAGGTAATGTAAAGTGCTTGATTGGCATCTTGAACGCAAGAAGTTGCTGGGGTTACTGTAGCACTTCCCGTTCCATCTCCGACTCGATAGCGAGCCATCATAATCTGCAACTGCCGAGTAAATTCCTGCAAGGGTGAAAGCTTAATGCCACCAAAATCATAATCTTGCGTCACAGGTTCAAACTTGACGATAACATCAGAAACCGGTCGCGTTGCAGCCCATCCCCATTGAAAGTTACCCATATAGTTTGCCCAGCGCTGTGTCCCGGATATTATCCCGTCAAAACCGTGAGCGTAAACTTGATGATATTTGATGTCAAACCGTAAATCTTGCGTGAAGGGGTCGCGAACTACTTCAGCTACTCCAAAGGCAAAGTGTCCGGTGACAGTGTTGGCTAAACGCATCAGCCCACTGATTTCACCTTGTTTGCCGCCAATACCGCCAAATAGGTGCATGACGATCGCTTTATCTCCTGGTTTCCAGTTTGATAGCGCTTGCAGCGGTTGGGCTACTGTCGGATCGAGCAAAACTGTTTCAATCTTGCCTTTGTTTTGCTCGCTATTGCGCCAATTATCTACTTTAATGTATTTTAGCCCTGCGGATGTTCCCAACAATACGCGATCTGGTTCTATTTTAAAGAGCGATCGCGGTGCGACTGCTTGAGTAACAAACATACCTTTAGCATCTCTTGCACCGTATATATACCACCCTTCTTTGCCTGCGGGAGATGCTTCAATTTGGCGTCCAGTTGATGAGAAAAATGCCCGTGAATCTAAAATTTGCTGGGGAATCCTGACTGTTCCCTCTGGTCCGTCAAAGTTACCGGATGCCGGATTGTAATGACGAACGCGGAAATATTCGCTCGGACAGGGGCGCGTTCCCGGACAAAATTTTGCAGCAGGGTAGGTGCTGCTTGCTACTTCTGGCTTGAGAATTTTCACTAAAGCGTAAAAGCGTCCGGTTGTTTGAACTGGTTCTTGCTCAATTTGCAGAACTGGTTTACCGTCACTACCCACCACGACATCGGCACGGTCTAAGGTGACAATCATATCATCATTCGGTTTCGCACCAGCAAGTGATTGTAGCGGTCCGACACCAAGACGACCATTGAGGCGGTTTGGATGGACTATGCCTTTATTTTGACTCTTGATAGTGCCAGGAGTAAAACGCACATCTCGCGTAGTTGTTTTTACGTAAGAGTTTTGCTTGTCTTTCCATTCCAAACGAACGACTTGACCGATGAGGTTTTGCGCTTGTGCTGGTGCATGTTGAACTAGTAACCACGACCAGTCCGATTTTGCGTCTATCTGCTCTTTCTTAGGTAGAATCAGTTTTCCTACCCACTCACCGACAGGTCGGTAGAGTTTTAAGTTCTCCGATGGCTTGATTGGGTAAAATTCAGGCTGATTAAATTCTTGCCGTCTATGAATGGTGTAATTGCTTTCGCGTTTGACTATCTGTTGCGGTCGGGGGTAAAACAGAAAGATAGCGATCGCACTGACAATCAAGAGTAATAAAAAACTCCAAAATCGTAACTTTCGCGTCTTTACCCTCGGCTTGATTGATGATTGGTTGCCCTGCATAGAAGCTACATAGTTAGTTTTTACATAGCATCAGCGAAAACGCGGAGCAAGTGCAACTTTTTTATTTCATCTTAATATGATTTGAGTAATGTTAGGAAAAGTTTGCATTTGAGATTACTCAGTATCGGGGATACCAAGCGATCGTAATCTTGCTTTTAACTGTTCTACCTCTGCTTGTGCTTGTTCTGCACGTTGACGTTCAGCTTCTGCGCGTTGACGTTCAGCTTCTGCTTGTGCTTCTGCTTGCTGCCTTGCGATAACTTCCTCTCGTAGTGCTTGTGCTAGTTCACCAGGAATCAGCAGCTTTTCTCCCGTATCCTCTCGATAAAAATTAATTAGCCGTCCATCAGCTTGTAACCGCAATTTTAACGGTTCGCTACGATTATCAGATATTGGCTCGTAAATTTCTCCCCGCAAGCGATAACCGCGTAACTGTTCTTCTTGCCACTCGCGTTTTGGGTCAAATAGCCAGTATTCTTTGACTCCTAACTGTTCATAAAGAGTCTTTTTAAAGATTTGGTCTTGGTCTTTAGTGCCGCTGGATGTCATTTCAAAAATAACACTGGGTACTTGACCTTCTTCCCAAATTTTATAATTGTCTCGACCTCCTGGTGTGACATCAAAAATCACCATTACATCTGGAGCTACCCGCAATTTAGGATATCCCTGAGCATAATAAAGAAATTGATTTGCTAAAACAGTTGCCTGAGTTTCTGCTAAATACTGTTTTAATACTTCCAGGGTGGTTAGCAAAACATAAAGGTGATCGTAAGTTTCTGCCACGGGTTCACCATCAGCACTGGGGTAGAAAATTTCCGATTGAGCGACAGGTAAAATAGCTGTCATAGTTGTATTCGGTGCTACGAGTTTATTTTAGACGAATTGAGAATGTAGTGAGCGCTTTAGCGCTTTAGTGCCAACTACGTGTTCTACCGTATTTTCACGGTTTGCAATAAGTAATTAGATAATTCACAAAATCCTGCACCTTCAGCAGCAGTGGTGATATAAACAGGTTGATGCTGCAACTGATTGGCATATTCCATCACATTCGCTACACCGACAGAAACGGGAAAATAACGTTGATCGAATAAACTTTCATCATTGGGACTATCGCCAACGGTGACAACTTGTTGAGGTGAATAACCAGGAAAGTATTCTCGCAATACTTGCAATAATCCTACAGCTTTATCTTGCCCCAAGGGTTTTATGTGACACTGGACGTTGCTGTAGGTGAATCCCCAATTCAATTGTTGACAGAGATTACTTAAGGAAAGCAGTTCACCTGAAGTCAAAGAAGCTACATCAAAAGTCCAGTCGGTGATGCGAAAGCGATTGTCGGCAGATTCTCGGATTTGGGGAAAATGTGTTTGTAATTGGGCAAAAGCTGCGGCTAAATGTTGGCGATGGGCAACTAAATCGGGAATCGGCGTTAAAGCGACAGTCTTGCTATTAGATGAATAGAATATACCGCCATTTTCGGCGATCGCACCAGCGATCGGCATCAAGCTACTTAGTCCACTCACCCAGCCGGCGGAACGTCCAGTAACAATTACTACTTTGATTCCAACTGCTGCTAAATTTTCCAAAGCTTGCAATAAGCCAGAAGTAAATTTACCTTGTTGCGTCAGGGTGCCATCCATATCTGTAGCAATCAGACGAATGTTGCTAAAAGAATTGATTGGGGCAATGGGCATGGGGGAGGGGGGGAGGGGGGGAGTGGGGGAGTGAGGGAGTGGGGGAGTGGGGGAGTGGGGGACACGGGGACAAGCAGGGGTGGGGTTTCCCCATCCTTTCCAATGCCCAATGCCCAATGCCCAATGCCCAATGCCCAATTCCCAATGCCCTTAGTCAAAAATTAACAAAAATACCGCAAGATGACATCAAGGATTTGGGCATCCTAAAAATCAGGAGTCAAGTATTTTTGTTTGCAACCATGTCCATTTTAATATCTGTTGCCCAATCGCCAGGGTCTAAGATTACTAAAGCAATTCAGCAAGTGCCAGTGGCACCAGCAGACAATCAGCAAATACCGCAATTGTTGTTAGTCGTAACCTCTGGAGTACTAACTTTGACGGTGATTGCTTTGATTGTGTATGGCAAACTTGAGATGAAGAAGCTGGAGAAGAAAATCAAGTTTGAAAAATTTCGGGCGCGAGAACTAGAGAAAAAGTTTAAGCTAGCGCTGGAAACAATTAGAAAAATGGAGACAAATCCCGATTTGATTAACTCACGGGATTTTAATTTGGATTATTTGCGAATGCGGATGGCTGAGGAGGTGTTTCATTTTGCGATCGTCAATCAAGTAAAAATCAAAGTCAAAGAGCAAATTTCTCAAGCACTACGTCCAAATCAGGCTCAACAAGGAATTGTTGGGATTGCCAATAGTTCTGGACGGCAGGTGGATCAGGTTTTTGATGTAGAGTACGAGACTAATATAGAGGGAGTTCCTGCCAAGCGAGTGCTGTTTCGCGTTCAAATTCGGTTAATGAAGTTACCCACGCAAGCAACTTCTGCCAGCATCAGCCAAATTATCGATTGTATTGAAACTTATCTTAGCCCTGCTGAAGACCAAGATACTTGGCAACCGACGATTCAAGGTAGGATTGCTTATATGCATTGGGATCAAAAGGCTAAACCCACGCCTTTGTTAGTGCTGGAACAATCAAATGAAGGGGTGAATGTGACTTTCCGTACTAGTCGTCAAGCAAATCCTCCGTCACCCGATAAGCTATCTGGAACGAAAAAATCACATTTATAGGTAAGAACTGTGTATATTTATGAGTTATGATCTACCAGCTATGAGTTAGGAGTAATTATTAATTCATAATTCATAATTCATAATTCATAATTAAAAAATGGGTAAAGCGCGAACACTCAATTTTTGATGAGCGTGGTCTTCACTATAAGTGGAGAGTAGCTGCGACCCACTTATAGTGTAATTATGAATTATTAATTATTAGTTATGAATTATTTTGACGGTGCTTTGGGAATTACGGGCTAAATGACCATCTTCCATTTCTAAGATGCGATCGGCAATATCTAAAATGCGGTTATCGTGGGTCACGAGCAAAATAGAGGTTCCCTGCTCTTTGGCAAGGGTTTGCATTATTTCTACCACATCGCGTCCTGATTGTTTGTCTAAAGCGGCTGTGGGTTCGTCTGCTAGCACTAGTGGGGGATGGTTCACCAAAGCGCGAGCGATCGCTATTCTTTGTTTTTGTCCACCAGAAAGATTGTCTGGGAAGTAATTAATCCTGTCTTCTAAACCTACAGCTTGAAGCATCGCTTCTGATTTGTTAATCGCATGTTGCTTAGAAATCTCTTTGTTTAGTTCTACTGCCATTTGCACATTCTGCCTAGCGTTTAAGAACCCCAACAAGTTGTGAGCTTGGAAAATATAACCAATATTACGTCTAATTTCTACCAGTTTACTTTGACTGGCTCCAGATAGTTCTTCACCTAAAAATTTTAGACTTCCTTCTTGCACAGACCTCAAACCACCAATCAGGCTCAGTAATGTTGTTTTACCTGAACCTGATGGTCCGGTCATAATTACAATTTCTCCTGCATAAATCTCTAGATTTATGTCAAATAAAATCTGTCTTTTCAGCGAACCTTTACCGTAGTAATGGCTGATATTTTTGATGTCGATTACAGGTTTTTTTGTCATTTTCCTTTGAGGACAGGTCTCTTGGTTCGTAGTGAGCGGTTTACCGCTCAAAACAAGGATTTTAACGGCTGAAGCCGTTACTACGTAAAGGAGCGTTTATGCCCATCTACTTAGGAGTTAGGGGTTAAATTAAAATATATCTGCTGGATCGGCGGCTTCTAATTTACGCACGGCGATCGCACCGGAAATAAAGCACATCAAAATAGTTAAAACTAGCACCATTATTGCACGATCTAAACTCATGAAAACTGGTAAAAGTGTTGCGTCTTTAGCCAGTTTATATAAAAACATCGTAAAAGCCCATCCAGGCATGTATCCTAAAACTGCTAAAATTAAAGCTTCTTGAAGAATTACAAATAATAGATAATTTTGTGTATAGCCGATTGCTTTTAAGGTCGCATATTCAGCTAAGTGTTCTGTAACTTCGCTATAAAGAATTTGATATACAATCACGGTTCCAACAACAAAACCCATGATTGTACCTAAAGTGAAAATAAATCCTATCGCTGTGCTACTTGCCCAATAATTTCTTTCAAAGTCGATAAATTCTTCTTTAGTTAATACATTGATTTCTTTTGGTAAATAACTTCGCAATTGTTGCACAACTAAGTTCGCATTTGCTCCGGGCTTTAATTTAATCAAGCCAATATCAATCAATCCTCGCTGGCGATGGCTAAATATTCTAAAAAAGTTAACATCACTAGTAATTAAATTCCCATCGGCTCCAAATGATGCACCTAAAGTAAATAATCCTGCTACTTTAATTTGTCTACCCCGCACTTCTGCTGTGACACTTTTGCCTTGCTCAAAGTTAAGTACAACCGGACCATATTCTGTGCGAGAAGAACGGTCATATAAAACTACATCCGGCAGTTTCAGTTTATCTAAGTTTTCTTTAACTCCAGGCAAGTTAAATACATTAACTTCTGGATTCATAGCTAGGGTGAGAATACTCCTAGGGCGACCTGTTATAGGATTTTTCCAACTGGCGTAATCTAAATATATCGGATGAACCGATTGTACTGCTGGCAAATCTAAAGCTTTATATAACCGCCTTTGTGAAAAGCTTTTCATTGCTAAGACGGCGTTAGATTGAGAGTTAATTAAAACAATATCACCTTGCAAACTGCTATGCATCCGGACGTTACTGTAATACAGGGCATCGCGGAAACCAAGTTGCATAAACATGAGAACATCGGCAAAGGCAATTCCTGCCAGAGCCACGATAAGGCGAGTTTTTTCGCGTGTTAATTGTAGCCATGCTAAAGGTATTTTGGAACTCATTTTATGGTAAAAAAGTATTAGTAGATAATAGTTAATGGTTAATGGCTAATGGCTAGATGTTGATTTCGACTACTACTTTGGCGTTAGTTAAACCGCTAACTTTTTGGCTGGCTTCTAGAGGTAAGGCGATTTTTACTTCTACGACTCTGGCATCTACATCTGCTGCTGGATCTGTATTTAAGATGTCTTTTTTGCCGATTTTTCTGCCAACTTCAACGACTGTTCCTTGTAATTCGCCGTTAAAAGCGCCGTTATCGCTAGCGATGGTGGCTTTTTGACCGAGACGTACTTTACCAATGCTGTCTTCGGGAACTTCGGCGATCGCAATCATTTGATCGGTTCTTCCAATTTCAGCGATGCCATCTACGCTCATGTTTTCTCCGGCTTTGGTGTGAATTTTGATGATTTCTCCGGGGATGGGTGCGGCAACGTAGCTTAATTTCAAGTCTGCTTGGGCTTTTCTGACGTTGGCGATCGCATTACTAACTTGAGCTTGTGCTATCAGTGCATCGGTGGGACGAACTTCTAAAAGTCTGTTGAATTTGGCTCTTTCTTCGTCAATTTGCCTTTGCAATGTCGCTAAGGTTTTGTCGCGGTTGACTTTGGCTTCAATCAGTTGCTGTTGTAAAGTTGCTTGACTTTGTATTTGGTTTGCCCTTGCTTCGGCAAGTTGTTGTTGTAAAGTTGCTTTTGCTTGTCTTAAACTGGCTTGGCTTTCTGCAACTTGTTGAGAGGAAGTTACCGCACTCAAGCGTCTTCTTTCCCATTCTTGCTGAGAAATCGCACCTTCTCTGTATAATGTTTCATAACGTCGAGCATCGACTTGGGCGTTGTTAGCTTCGGCTTGGACGCGAGAAACGGTGGCTCTTAAAGTATCTCGTTGTCCTTGTAGTTCGGCTTCCAGACGATTAACTGTTGCTTGTTGGGCGATTTTTTCCCCACTTAATTGGGCTGCGATGCGAGCGATCGTTGCTTGTTGAGCTTGACTTTCACCTTTTAACTGAGCCTGTAAACGAGAAATTACTGCTTTTTGAGCTTGAATGTCTCTTGGTGAACCGGCTCTAACTTGTGCTAAATTGGCGCGTGATTCTTGCAGTTTTGCTTTGGCTTCTTCCACTGCTGCTGTTTGGCTGTCGTGGTTATCCAAAATCGCCACTATTTGACCTTTCCTAACTCGCTCTCCTTCTTTCACCAAAATTTGCTCAACTCGTGAAGACGCTTGCACTCCTGCGGTTGGTGCGGATAGTTTAATTACTTCTCCTCGCGGTTCCAAACGTCCCACAGCACTGATACTAGTAGGAACTGGTGCAACTGGTACTGAACTGCTGAGTTTTTTTAACTGCTCAATTCTGGCTGTAGCTAGTACCCCGGAAGCGATGACTACTGGTAGGGCTACAGCGATACCCCACCAAATCTTAGGTTGATCAAGTGGTTGTTCGCTTGACCTTGAATTTTCATTCACCCTTGACATGGTATATTGTCCGTTTGATTGTGGTGATTTCAGTAAAAGATGTAGTTGGATTAGTCAAAAAAGGGTTTTAGCTTTCTAGCCAGCTGAATAATGATAAATAAACGCTCTTACTTTCTTCCTGCTACAAAATTACCCATCTTCTTTTTCTTCTTCCTTCTCCTTCGGAGACGCCAAGGGCGAACGTGTCCTTCGTGCCTAGCCTGCGGCTTCTGCGAAGCAGTACGCGGTTCGTTAGATAGGTATTCTTCCAGCGGGAAGGAAGTAATTGTAGTAAGGGATAGAGCCGCTTGAAAGCGAAGCTATGAGCGGTAAACCGCTCACTACGAATTCACTCGTATTTTAGCTATTAATTAAGCAGATAAATATGCAGTGCAACATTTAGCCTTTTATGAGCAAAAGGCAATATTTCCGAATCATTTCAGATGGCTACACCTATTACAAGTTTTGCTTTATTGGTAGAGAGATTTGCTTAATTTGGTCAGATACACCTGGTTAATTTTAGTTGATGCTATAGCAATGCTATTTGCCAATTGAAAATTTTTTAGATACCCGACTTATCTAATAAGTCGGATATCTTGTTTTTTTAACAAATTCAGAAAGTTTATATCAAACTGTTAGTATAATTACTCGTCTCCATCAAACTGTTGTTTTCTGAATTCTACATTCATGATTTGCTGGAAAACGTAGCACAGCTTACAGATAAGCAGTTTTCAGCATTTGAAGTGATAGTTATGCAGAAAAAGTGACAATAAGTCAACATTTATAATTATTGGTATATTGTCACTTTATTTTTTTGTATTTGTATGTCCTAATGCGAATAATTAATTTGGTAAGTCAAATAACACTGTAGTCATATAATTTTCAGCCCAATCTGAACCAAAGGCTTTTTCAAGTACGCGACGGGTTTTGTCGTTTTGTTGCTGTTTGGTGCAGTAATTATGCTGTCCGGCGATAATTTTTAATACTTGTTCTGGTGATGCGGGATGGGAAGCGATCGCCTGCATACAATGAATATCTAAAAAGTCTCGCACACGCGACAAAAACAGCGTTTCTTCTTCGGGAGAACCGGGACGAACAAAGATACAAAATTCCGAAAAGATATCTCCCCATTCCGGTAATTCACGGGGTTGAGAAAAGTTGGGTGCAGGTAATGCAGACAGTGCAGAATTATACGCTTGTGGTAAAGTGCGTTGTGAAAGCGGAGATAAATCAGCGATCGCTGCACTAATTTGACCTCTACCCCCGACTAAATCGCAACCAAACATCGGCAAGTCGTATTCCGGACGGGGAAACATGACGCAGTGCAGAATATCCAGCATAGTTCCCACCTTGGCTAGTTCCAAGTGCATCTTCCGGAACTGCGGTGTTTGATAGCAGCGATTTTCAATCGTCAGTTTCTCACCTTCGAGTCTACCTTCTACATATCCCAACTCTGCCGGCAAATGGTAAGGTGATAAATCAAGGTGTTTGTGCCAAGCACCTTCAATCGTATCAGCCAATTGCCGAATTAAAGGATGTTGTTGCTCGCGCAGTGAGGGTGTAGAAGTAACTGACATGTTGTAATTGGGGAATATTGTCTATTTGTCAGTTTATCGCTGTTGGGCGATCGGGCGATCGCGCTGGTAATATAATCAAACACAAGCCCTCAGGCTGGAAGCCTGGGGCTATACGAACAAAGCCTGCGGAGGCAGGCTAAAAGAATTTTTGAGTATTTAGTCCACGCAGGTGGACTTTGTTCGTATAGCCGCACCCTTTAGGGTGTCGGGCTTTTACAGGGGACGCGCTGTGGTAACGACAATAAGTGCGATCGCTACCAATGTTAAAGCTGTCGTTACCAATGTTGAAGCTGTGGTTACGACACTCAGCGCGATCACTACAAACGTTAAAGCTATCCTTACCAATGTTAAAGCTGTGGTTACTAATGCTTTAACTTTCGTTACAAACATACAAGCGATCGCTACCAACGTTAAGGCTGTGGTTAGGACACGAAGGGCGATCTTTACAAATATGTAAGCTGAGGAACTCACAAGCTAAGGAAATAACATGATTAAAGATGAGAAATTATGGAAGCAAACAAGCCATGATTACTAAAGAAGAAATTACCATCAAAGTTCCCTTTGAGGTAGCAGAGGCATACCGCAATGCCACTGAAGAAGAACGTGAACAATTGCAACTTAAGATTGCGGCAATTATGCAGTCTCAATTTACAACTTCGAGACTTGAGGCGATCGCACGGCTGAGAAACACGATGGATAAAGCTAGCCTTAAAGCACAAGAGCGAGGATTAACGCCTGAAATCTTAGAATCGATTTTGAATGATGACAAATAATCGACGCTACCAAGATTAAAGCTTTCATTACAAACATACAAGCGATCGCTACCAAAATTAAAGCTGTCGTTACAAACATACAAGCGATCGCTACTTTCGTTAAAGCTATGGTTAGGACACTCAGCGCGATCGCTACTGCTCCAATTCCGCAATCGTTTCCTAGATTTTATTCCCCAGCTTGTTGTTTCAGCAAGTTTACAACTGTATCAGATAACCATAAGCCTGCATCGCGCAAAGCTTGAATTCCTGGAGATATGCTAGGAATTAATCCGCGTCGTTTTGCTAGTATTAGCAAGCCACCCGTACCAATGGTAGTGATTCCAAAGGTTTGACCGCAACGCCGCGCTGCTCTATCATCAACAATAGCTGCACAATTTAAAGTTTTTAAAGCTAAAGTGAACACTGCTGATTCTCCTTTTCCTAAATCCCAAGCGGCAATTTCAGGTACAATTGCTTCAACTTCTACTCGTTGCGCCCAAGAAGTGCTAGGTAATTTTTGAGAGGCTGGGTCATTTAAACCGGAGTTTGTAATTTCATCCCAAACTGCCGATGGAACTAGAATTTTTGGAAATAATTGTGGTAGTAATTCTGCCTGTTGACTTTTAAACAGAACAATTAGAGGTGAAGAGTTGATAATAACTTGCTCAATCGACATTGGCAATCTCTTGGGCTAACTCTTCAGCACTATATTGCATAAAATCAACTCGATAACGAGATAAAGCGTTGATAAATTCATAACGGCTTAATCCAGCAACTTCTGATGCTTTATTCTGCGATATTTCTCCAAGCTCATACCATTTAACAGCAGCAGCAATTCGCATTTCTACGATGAATTCATTGGGATTTTTGCGGAGAGCAGAAAATACGCTTTCTGGGAATTCAACTGTTACAGGTATCATTGGTAAACTTCTACTTAAAGTTAAAATAAAGTCATTAATAATCGTTTTAACACAATACGATTCGATGTGGTGACGACAATAAGCGCGATCGCTACCAATATGAAAGCTGTGGTTATGACAATAAGCGCGATCGCATTATAAACCAGGCTGCTTATAATTTAGTTACTAAAAGAGATTGGATGGTTCTATGGCAATTACGCTTGAATTAACTCCAGAAATTGAAGCGCGTTTGCTAGCTCAAGCAGCAGCGCAGGGTATGACACCCGAAGCATTTTTGAAAGCTGCGATCGAAAATTTCCTGAATGCTGAACCTTTGGTATACCGAGTTGGGACGACTTTAGTTGTTCAATCTACTCCAATTGGCAATCTGGAAACGTCTGTAGAGCAAATGCGGGAAGAACGAATCAATGGCTTAATTGCGGATTATGAAAGTCCTATTTGATACTTCAGTATTGGTAGCAGCTTTTGAAGTTAGCCATCCTCGGCATGGTGTTTGTCTACCGTGGTTACAACGGGTGCAAGTCTCGGAAATTGAGGGTTATCTTTCAACCCATACTTTTGCTGAACTTTATTCTGTTCTGACTCGCTTACCTGTAAGACCACCTATTTCGCCAATGATCGCGCAACGTTTAATTGATGAGAACCTGAATTTGTTCGTAGCAATTCCGCTCACTGCTGATGATTACCAACAAGCGATCGCCTGTATGGTGGGGTTAAATCTTCTAGGTGGCGGAATTTTTGATGCGCTAATTGCCCAAGCTGCTCTCAAAGCAGGGGTCGATATATTACTCACGCTGAACCCAAACCACTTCACTCGACTGGGACAAGATTTAGCTAAACGGGTGCAAGTGCCGTCTTGAGTGTCTGTTTGTGATGCTTATTTAACGCAATTTCGGCGATCGCTTTCAACTTGCAGGACGCACGACTATTAAAGCTGTGGTTAGAAATATTCAAATCTTCATTACAAACATACAAGCGATCACTACCAACGTTGAAACTGTGGTCACCAACATTGAAGCTGTGGTCACCAACGTTGAAACTGTGGTCACCAACATTGAAGCTGTGGTCACCAACGTTGAAGCTGTGGTCACCAACATTGAAACTGTGGTCACCAACATTGAAGCTGTGGTCACCAACATTGAAACTGTGGTCACCAACATTGAAGCTGTGGTCACCAACACTTCAACTTTCGTTACAAACAACAAGTGATCGCTACCAACATTAAAGCTGTGGTTAGGACAACAAGCGCGATCGCTACAAATGTTCAAGCTGTCGCTATACCATTTTACTTTGACGTTAATACAGATCATTTAGTCCACTTAAGTGGACTTTCGCTATTAGCCTTGGATTTCAATCCGAGGCGGGTCAGGGCGCAGTTTTGAGATGAGAATGGTGTGTAACATCACAATCGCCTAGGGTTATAAACCCCAGGCTAATAACAAAAGTCGTCTCAAGACGACTGAATAAAGAATTTAGTCCACTTTCATTTTGCACTACCAACCCCATCGCACAGATGCTTGTCATTCTCACTCACACTTGAATTATTCTGCAAATAATTACGCACCCAATCGCAACCGCGCACCATTAAATTATCTAAATCCAAATTCCACAAAATTACTGTCTTGTCTTCACTGCCAGAAGCCAAGGTTTTGCCATCCGGGCTAAAAGCGACGCTAATGACCAAGTTGCTATGCCCAGTCAGGGTTTGCGAAAGTTTGGCTGTTGCCACATCCCAGAGTTTGATCGTCTTGTCATCACTGCCAGAAGCCAAGGTTTTGCCATCGGGGCTAAAAGCGACGCTATTGACCGAGTTGCTATGCCCAGTCAGGGTTTGCGAAAGTTTGGCTGTTGCCACATCCCAGAGTTTGATGGTGTTGTCATCACTGCCAGAAGCCAAGGTTTTGCCATCGGGGCTAAAAG